>NZ_KQ959967.1 GCF_001553035.1 Gemella haemolysans | reverse complement strand
CTGTTGCTGTATTGAAGTCTTTTCCTGTTGGTTGATCTTTTTCTGCGTCCTTAGGTGTTTCGTAGCCTTCAATCTTGTTACCTTCAGTATCTTTGTAAGTTACTGTTACATCACCTTTAACTAACTCATACTGATAAGTTACAGTAATTTCATTTTCTTCTACTTTACCAGACGCTGGTTTAGATCCATCCAATAATCCATCACGTTCAGCAATTAGTCGGTAAACTTTACCATCTGCTGTTGTAATCTTAGATGCTTTTTTGTCTGAAACAGTGTAATCAGAATTTACACTTGCATCTGTTACAGGTTTTAATCCATCAACTGTTACTTTTTCAGTTGAATCATTAGGCATTGTTGCAGTTCCTGCGATTGGTTGTCCATCTTTATCAACATATTTCACATTAACTGCTGATTTTTTCTCTTTGTAGACGAATGTTACTACTTTATCAGCTTCTGTTACTGTTCCTGTTTCTGGTTCTGATGTATTGTATAATCCATTATTTTCTGCTACAAGTTCATATACTTTACCATCTGCTGTTGTAATCTTAGTAGCTTTTTTCTCAGCTACTTTATCTGCATAACTTGTTCCTAACTCTGCTTCAGTAACTGCTTTTACGCCATCTGCTGTTACTGTTTCAGTTGTATTACCTGGCAATGAAGCTGTTCCTGCTAGAGGAGCTCCTTTTTCATCTACATATTTAACTAGAACATTACCTTTAACTTCTTCATAAACATATGTTACTTCAAGTGTTTTTCCTGCTACTACTTGTCCTTCCACAGCTCCAACGTTTTCTCCGTTTGTTACGACTGCTTCTGCAGAGTAAGTTGCGTTAGTTGTGGTAGTACCTTCTTTTGTAACTAGTTTATATTTCTTGTTGTTAAATTCAATTGTTGCTGGTTTTTCATCAGTTTCAGCTGCGTTATACGCTGTTCCTGCTTTAACATTTGTAGAATCTTGTACAGCTGGTTTAATTTCTGTACCGCCAGTACTAATGTATTTGATCACTACTGAACCTGCTTTTTCGTAGACATAAGTAACTTCTTTAGTTTTACCTTCTTCTACTGTTCCAGTAACTGGTGCTGAGTCAGCTTTTACTCCATTATTAGTAGATACTAGGTAATATACTTCTCCAGTTGCTGTTGTAATCTTATTCGGTTTGTTAGCTGGAGTGCTTGCATCATAATTTGTACCATTTGATACATCTGTTGCATTTGCAACTGCTAAACCTTTTTCTCCAACTTCTGTTGCAGATGTTGCATTATCAAATGTTAATTCACCTGTTAATTTCGTACCATCTGATAATTCATATTTAGTAACTACACTTCCTACTAACTCATATTGGTAAGTTACAGTGATTTCGTTTTCTTCTACTTTACCAGTTGCTGGTTTAGATCCTGCTTGTAAACCATTTCTATCAGCAATTAGTCGGTAAACTTTACCATCTTCAGTTGTAATCTTCGTAGCTTTTTTAGTTGTAACATCATAGTCAGATTTAATACTTGCATCTGTTACAGGTTTTAATCCATCAGCCGTTACTGTTTCAGTTGTATCTCCAGGCATTGTTGCAGTTCCTGAAATTGGACGACCTTGACTGTCTACATATTTAACATTAACACCAGATTTTTTCTCTTTATAAACATAAGTTACTTCTAATGTTTCAGCTTTAACACGTCCAGTTACTGCTGCAGAGTCTTTCTTAACTCCTGTTGCATCATATTGAACTTTACCTTCAGTTTTTGCTTCAGTTACTAATTCAAAGATTTTACCTTCAGGTGTTGTAATTTTGGCTGGTTTATTAGTTGCATCAGTTACATTATATTGTGTTCCAGTAACAACATTATCTTTATCAGTACGATCATCTTTAATCTTATTACCTTCTGTATCAATATAGTGAACAACTACGCTTCCTTTTTTCAACTCATAAATATAAGTAATTTCTTTATTTCCTTCGGTAACTTTACCAGATGGTTCTGCTTTTGTAGCTTGGTTTACATTCGTTCTTATACCATTAGCATCATATTGAACACTACCCTCTGTCTTAGCTACTGTTACTAATTCATAAACTTTTCCATCAGCTGTTTCATAACGAGTTGGTTTATTTTCTGAAGTTGTAGTATCGTAATCTTCACCAGTTGAAACATTATCCTTAATAACCTTATCAGCTAAACCGAATCCTCTTCCATTTGTATCTTGATACTTCACTCTTACAGTACCTTTGGCTAATTCATAGACATAAGTAATCTCTGTAGTACCCTCTTTTAAATCACCGTAATCTCTTGGTGTGTTTGGTTTTACTCTTCTCCAGTTATAGATTTTTCCATCTTCCAATGTAATCTTATCAGGTCTGAATTTTTCTTTTTTCTCACCTGAAAGAGCACCCATACTATAACTTGCTTTATTAGGTCCTGTTAGCTCAGTACCATCAACATCAGTAGCATTTTTTAATTTTTGCTCAGATACATAAGCCTGTTTATCTTTAATGACATGTCCTTCTGTATCTTCGTAATTAATATTGATTGAACCTTTTTTAGCCTCATAAAGAACAGTATATTCTTTATTTTCAATAATATCTCTTGATACAGTAACTGTTACCGGTGCTTCTTGCCCAGCAGGAGTATAAGTAATATCCATAGTAAATGCTTCAGTTACTGGTTTTATAACAGCATCTTTCTTATTACTGATTGCAGGTAGAGTAGTACTATTACCAGCACTATCTTTCGCTACAGTTGTAACGTTTTGACCAAATTCTCTCTTATCTTTAGAAATCGTTACTTCTCCAGTAGATGGATTTACAGTAATGTTAGTATCTGTTGTCGTCCATCTATTTCCTTCTTTTGTAACGATAGAAGTAATTGGCTCTGTTTGTCCTTTAGGAACGTAAGTAATTTCTAATCGTGTAGTTTCTGAAACTAATGGAGCAATTACCTTATTGCCCGCATCATCTTTTGATGAAACATTTGTTAATGTATTGTTTGAATCTTTTGTCACTACAGAAATTTGTGTTCCAGCTTTTACTTTATTCGCTGCAATCGTTACTTCTCCTGTTACTGGATCAACTTGAATATCATCATTTGGAGCTTTCCATCTAACAATTGGTTCTTTCTCAACATTTTTAATCGTTTCATCATCTTTTCTACCAACTAGTTTATAGTCATTATTACCAGTAGGAGAACCTTCAGTTGGCCAATCTAAAGGAGTATAATTATTAACTCTTTCCCACGGTCCATAGATTTTCTCTCCAGCTCTTGGTCCCTCTTTAATGGTATAAACAACACGTTTAGCAGGACGAGTAAATGTTCTCTGAGGGAAAATGACATTTCCTTCATTATCTTTTTCTACATAGTTGATTGTACGAGTTACTTCTTTACGTTCCTCTTTACGATCAGCTTCTACATAAACGTAGATTACTTGTTTAGTTTTTTGTTTTTCATATGTTCCACTTGTAGCATCTGATTCTGTATGAACATGGCTATAGATATAAGCTTTCCCATCATTAGCTCTATCAATGATATCGTATGATGAAGTAGTATATGGATCATTTTGGAACCCTTTATCACTAGTTTCAGTCATAATATCATTACCTGATAAGTTAACATGTCTTACTTTTAATTTACCACGTTGATCTTCTGTTACTAGACCTACTTTATTTGATTCTAATTCGCCATTCTCACCCTTAGCGTTTTGATAACCTAGCCAAATTTGGGATTGCCCTTCTACTAAGTTGGGATTGTCTTCGTGTACATGAACATCAAATTTTGTTTGGAATGTTTCACCTATATTAAGAGTATATTCTCCATCGAATACATACTTAACAGCTGTAACAGTACTCCAATCTGTAATCTGATCTGCAGTTACGTATTGTGCTTTAGTTTTTTCAGCATTTGTTCCTTTAGACGTTGTATATACCACATGGTAATTAGCTGTACTAGGGATTGGTCCTTTCAGACTTGTTTCTGCCACTTTATGAGGCTCACTATAGTTTTTAGGAATTTCTACCATTAATTCTTTTAAAACTGCTGGGGATTTACCCACATTTGTTACAGATGGTGAAAGTACAACATCTTCACCATTTTTAACATTGATAATTCCCATTACTCCGACTTCATTTTGCTTAGCAATAGTTAATTGTGTATAGTATTCTGTTGCTGTTTTTAATGTTACATCTGTAGTTGCTTTAGCGACTTGGCGTCCAGCTTCATGCCCTTCTAGAATGTCAGCACTTAAGCTTGGATCTTTACCTACTAAACGTTGTGACTCTTTATCCCATACTAAGTACGAATCGATGTGATAAGTGCCAGCTTTTACTTGACCATTGTTTACAACTTCAAAGGTTAAAGCAACTGGACCATCATTGTTCAATTGATCTAAGTTTAAGTCAACAGACTTTAAGCCTAAATCTTTTGCTTTAAAGATATAAGCTGTTTTACCTTTTTGACCTTTATAGTCTTTTATAATTTTATCTGGATTAATAAGATCCGTATCTTTAACAACATTTTCATAATCTCCTGCACTATAGTTCCATCTACCTTGTGTCGAGAATTTATTTGAAAATAGTTTATTATCCATCGGCATACGGAAATTCGTCAATGGAAGTTCTGAATCTGCTACTAACATGACTGTCGCATTTTGAATTTTTTCATCTAAGTCTTCTGACTTCAGTACTTTTTTATTATCTTCAGTTTTTATTGCGTTATTAAAATAATCACTTGCTTTATAACGAACCATAAATGGTACTATTTGTTGACGAGAAATATTATCCTTATTATTTCCGCGGTTTGCATCATAACTTGCTGCATTTGGATCACCATATGGTAATACCGGACTGATAGCTAATTCAGCTGTAAAACGTTCTTTTGTATGAACTGCAGTATTATAACCATCCTTCTTAACAGTTGGTGGATAAGTCATTGTTGACGCAGCATCTAATGAGTTCCCATGAGTTGATAAGCTAACTCCAATATTATTTTCATGACGTGTAATATTATCATTTGCTGACATTTCTTGCCAATTAGCCATCGTCGTTCTAACCGTAGATCTGAATCCTAGTGGAACGAAGTTATCACCAGCTTCGATAAATTTATCAACGATATCTGGATGCTCTAAGACTAAACGTGTGAATTGTTTTGATTTATCAATTTCGACTTCTTCATATAATTGATTAGCTGTTGACATTTCTTTTAATTCTTCACGAGTTCCATCTGCTTTTACCCCATATAATTTAAATGGTTTTGCAAATTTATAATTAAAGCTTTGTTTACTTGCTTCTGAATTATTATAAGATTCAAGCTTAGTTGTTCCATCTTTTTGGATGACATTTGCAGTTGTTTCAATTAGTTGGAAGTGAGTAAAGTAAGTATTTGGTTTATCTGTTGGTACAGAATATACGAAATAATTATTATCTAGTTTATCTCCATTACCTTTTAATGATCTTGAAGTCATTGCACCGTTTTCATCTCTTAATGGACCTGAATTGTAGCCATATGAAACATTAAATTCATCCGTATCACTTTGATCAGAGAATAAACGTTGTTTATTTGGTGTTGTAACTCCAAATGCCATACGTTGCGCCGGAATAGGTGCTGGACGATCATCACCAATCGAGAAATTTAATTGATTATTTAACGCTGCTGACGTTGCTAATGTTTGAGTATAAGTAGTTCCATCTGGACGATGACCAATTGCTTTGTACTCGATATTAATTTTTTTACCGCCATTAGTACTTAAATACTCTTCCATTTTTTGAGGAGTATCAAAGTAGCCTTCTTTGACACGGAATACCGGTCCATTATTATTAATATCTAATCCAACTCTGGTTGGTCTCTTATATTTATCTACTGATGTTTTATCATAATTTAGTTTGGCAACATTTCCTTCTAAAGTCCAATAACGATTCGTTTCTACTGTCGGCACTAACTCTAGAAATTCTGGAATACCTGTAATTGTATAATCTACATCAGTTAGACGACCATTCCCATTTTTATCCCCTACATCTGTACCTTGTAAAAATTCTTTACCTTTATCATATGTAATAAATGGAAGCGTAAAAGTATTCCCCTTAATTGGACTAAATGATCCATCCGAATTTTTCGAACCGATAATTAATTCTCTATCATAGTATCCTGGAACATAATCAAAAAGATTTTTATTTTCTTTTTTATCGGATTCTTTATAAAGAATTTGAGATAAATACTCGTATTTAGCTGTAGCTGTTGTTGAAGAAATTAATTCCTCTCCACGATAAAATTCTGCTCTAGCAACAGTTGTATCACCAGCTGATGGACTTTTATCAATTGAAGAACTAATTTGTTGTTCAATATTAATTTGCCCTACTGCACCACCTCCAATAGTATTCAGAGGAATTTCATAGATAAAATTATCATTATCTGAAAGATCTTTTGGACTACCACTTGCTAACGCTGAGTTAGAGAGCGTTGGTTTCGCATTTCCCTCTGTGTATAAATGTTTTTTCGGAATAATATAACGAATTTTACCATCCTTGATTGGTGTTGCTGATGAACTTGAAAAGTTTAAACTTAATTTCAGAAGACGTTTTCCATCACCATTACTTACTACTGGAATAGTATCTTCACTTACATTTTTACTATTTCCATTAGAATCTTGAAATGTTAAATTACCATAAAGTACTTTATTACTAACAGTGCCATCTGCACGGAATCCGTCTGTTTTTGGAATTTCGTTACCATTACGAACATCACGTCTACCACTCATTAACCTTGTAATTGCATTCACAACAGAATTACGACTTTTTTCAGCACGCTTAAATAATTCGTCTAATTCAGCTTTTGTTAGAGTTGAATTTTCTAAAGAAGAATTTACTTCTTTAAGAACTTGTTTTGCTTCTTCGACTACTTTTTTATCATCTACTGAAGATAAATCTGCAGCATTAACAACTGCTTTCGATAATTCCTCACTAACTTTTTTAAATTCCTCTGAATTTTTTGACTTTTCTAATGTCTCTTTTGAAGAATTATCCACTTCTTTTTCTGTTTCAATTTTCTTGTCATTATTTTCACTATCTTTTACTTCTGTTTTGATAGATTTTAAAATTGATACATAAGAACTAATTTCTTTAGCTTTTTTATCTACTTCTTCCTGAGTAGAATCATTTTCTAATAACGTTTCTGCTGATTCAAGCTTTTTAGTTGCTTCATCAATCAATGATTTTTGTTTTGTATTATTTTTAACTCTTTCTAATTGAGCTTTTAATTCTTCAATTTTTTTAGTTAAAAGTGTCTTATCAACTTCTTTTGTTGCAGCCTTATCTTGATTATTTTCACCTGATTGAGTTGCTAACTTTCCTACAACAGCTTCTGCTACTTTTTCATGAGTATTCACAATTTTATTAGCTGCTGGTTTTACAGAATTTTCTGAAACGATATTAACGGTATTCGCTCTTTCATCTGGACTATTAGTAGCTTCGCGTGATTGAGCTACACTATCACTAGCTTCTACTGTTCCAGCTCCGAAGAATATACCTACCCCAATTAGAACACTCGCTGCTCCAACTTTGAATTTTTTGATGGAGTAGGTTTCAACTTTTTCACCGCGAAGTTCGTGGCGTTTTTTTATATTATTTTTTCCTACCATAATAACTTCTCCTTTTTATAATTTTCTTTTTAATTAACATTATAGTAAATTAGCCTAAAATTTACTTAAATATTCTACCATAAACTTTTTCATTTTAAAAACAACCTGTCTTATTATATTTCAATTAACTTTATGTAAAGTTATATCACTACATAGGGTCTTTCTCCAATAAAATTTAAATTGACTATACAAAATATTAACTCTTATAATTATTCAATATGTTTTTTATTTTTTTAATAAATCAACTATAATTTAATGAGTCTTTTAAGTAATTATAAATTAATCCCCAAAAAAGTAGTGCTCTTCTGATATAATCTCGACTACTAGCACGTACCTCAAGATGATAACTTGCACATTTGATTAACCTTATTGTATTTTGACCACCGCTACCAGGCAAGAGGACTTATTTATTTCCCCTTATTTTCGTAAATTAAATAAAGCCATTAAAAATAAGACCCAAAACTAAGTTTCCTTAATTTTGAGTCTTTATAATTCTATACTAAAACTTTATCGTTTTCTTTTCTCTCACTTGGAGATTGTCTTACACTTACTTCGATTTTTCCTTTTTTGTTTAATTCACGTACTTTTAATACTGCCCACAATTGTGCTGCAATAAATAGTGATGAATATAAACCAAAGACTAATCCTATAAGTAACGCTACGTTAAATGAGTAGATTGAACTACTTCCTAGTAATAACATCACTACTACAGTAATTATAACTGTTAATACTGTATTAATAGAACGAGTTAACGTTTGTCTTAGCGATACGTCTACTACTTTGTAAATTTGTTCTTTAGATGTTAGTACTTTCTCATGTCGCATATGTTCACGAATACGGTCGAATGTAACGATAGTATCGTTAATCGAGTAACCTACAATTGTTAATACCGCAGCGATGAATGTAATATCTATTTCTAATCTTAATAAGCTCGCTATGAAAATGATGATACATACGTCATGCAGTAAGGCGATAACACTCGTAAGTCCCATACGCCATTCGAATCTAAATGCTACATAGATGATAATACCTATAGAAGCATACATTAACGCGAATAATGCATTTTTAGCTAATTCTTTACCAATTACTGGAGATACAACACTTAGGTTAGCATCTTTTTCATATTTTTTAGCAAAGTATTCTTTTATTTCAATTGATTTATCTTGTGCAAAGCTCTCTTTAGAGTGAACTGTTGCTTGTTTTTTATCTGGTGATAAAACTATTTTTTCTTCTTTTACTTTTAAGTTATTTAAGTCTTCTTGAACTTTATCTATAGATAATTCCGTATTTGCAGCTACATCTATACGAGTACCACTAGAAAAGTCAATTCCTAAGTTAAGTTTATTCATTCCTAGAGAAATAGATCCCGCTATCATAATTGCAATACTTAACGCAAAGAATTTCTTCATGTGCTTAGTGAAGCTCAGCCATTCGAATTTAGTACTTAAGTTAAGTGAATTTATACCAAACTTAGTTTCATGGATACTCTTCTTACTAACACCGAAGTAGCCTGGGTGTTTGTTAAAAATATTAGAGTTTACTAATAAGCTAAGTAATAATCTTGTACCAAATACCGCTGTTATAAAGCTGACAAGTATTGATAGTAATAACATTGTCGCAAAACCTTTAACACTACTTGTCCCAAAGATAAATAGTACTATCGCAGCAATAACTGTAGTAAACTGCGAGTCAAAGATTGTCCATAACGACTGCTTAGCTCCATCTAAATATGCTTTTTTCAATGGATAACCGGCACGTACTTCTTCTTTAATTCTTTCGTACATGATGATATTAGCATCGACTGCCATACCAACCCCAAGAATTAAGGCTGCAATACCAGGAAGTGTTAATACACCTGAAATCATATTGAAGAATACTACCGTAATATATACGTATGCGACCATCATTACACTCGCTACGAATCCAGGAACACGATAAATAACTAACATGAATAAACAAATAATTGCTAAAGCTACAGCTCCTGCATATACTGTTTGATTTAACGCATCAGCACCGAATTGAGCTCCTACAGAGTTAGAGTAAATTTCTGTTAATTTTACAGGTAAAGCACCTGAGTTTAATAACGCTGCCATTTCTTTAGCTTCTTTAACAGTAAAGTTACCAGTAATTTGAACATCTTTTGAGTTAATAGTTTGTGCTACTTGTGGCGCAGAAACATATTTAGGTTTCTCTTTAGCCGCTTCAGCCTTAAATGAATCTCCTTCATTGAAGTCCATCCAAATAACCATTAAGTTTTGACCTTGAGGACGTTTACTGATTTCTGAAGTAATATTACCAAATTTATCAGCGTCTTTTAATTTCAAGTTAACATCAGGTTTGTTATTTTGATCGAATCCTTGAGATGCTCCGTTTTCTTCTAAATCAGAACCGTCTAACAATACCTTGTCTTCAATATCACGAATAGTTAAGTTCGCTTGCGTTGATAATACTTTACGAGCTGTTTCTTGGTCTTTTACCCCTGCAAGTTCAACACGAATTCTATTTCCTGATTCAACAGTAATAACCGGTTCACTTACCCCAAGTATATTAATACGTCTACTAATAGTGTCAGCAGTTGCCTTAACAGCTGCTTCATCTATAGTTTGACCTTCTTTAAGAGGTTCTACTTGGTATAGTACCTCAAATCCTCCTTGAAGATCCAGTCCAAGATTTACTTTTTCAGCATTAGATTTTGATGTTAATCCTATTGACGTAAGAATAATAACAACTAATGACAAGAAAGCAATAATTCTACTGAACTTTTTTTTCTCATTTCTTCTTCCTCTCATGAAAGTTCTCCTTTATTTTATTTTTCATTGTACAATTTATAGTAATCAAATATAAAATTATTTATATGTAAATCGCTATATAGGTAATTAATACGCTACCTTCTAATTTATCAAATTTTCGCTAAGTTATCAAGTATTTATTTAATTTTTTCGTAATAATCTTCTACATATTTAATAACAGAAAAATCATTATTATTTCCGATAACTTCATCACACATTTCTTGAATTTCTTCTTTAGCATTATTTGGACAAACACTCCAGCCTGCTACATCGAACATTTCTTTATCATTGAAATTATCACCAAATACTACACAATCTTCAATTGGAGAATTGTAATATTCAGCTAATTTTTCAATAGCTGTTCCCTTATTACAGCCTTTTGGCATAATGTCGAAGAAATCAGTCGCTGAGAATGTACCATCAACTTCTAAAACTTTACTTACCTCATTAAAAAAATTCACTACTTTTTCGTGATCTTTAGCAATCATCATAATTTTTTGACAATCTTCATTATTCTTTTTAATTTCACCTATAATGTCATCATGAATATACATTGGCGTTTTCAGTTCCTCTGGCATATCCGCTTCAAGCTTTTTCATTCTAGCCATACTAAATGACAAGTGATCACAATAGATATAATTTAGTGTATATACATGAAATTCTATTTCATCATCATTTAATTCTTTAAACATGCTGTGAATCTTTTCAATTTCTTCTATCTTAAAACTCTTTTGATAAACTATTTCACCTGTTGATAAATTTCTAATTAAACTTCCATTATTAGAAATAACTACATCGTTCATCCCTAAGTTGTAATAATAATGCTTAACCGCAATATCAGGTCTTCCCGTGGCAATTATGAATTTACTTCCTTTATCTTGCAGTTTTACTATCACATCTTTCGCATTTGGTGCAACTTCTTTTTTATCATTTAAAAAAGTTCCATCCATATCAGTAATAAACCATTTCATTAGTTATTTTTCTCCTTTGTGAAAACTAAAAATTTACTAATAACATAATTAGCAACAAGTACTACGAATTGAATAATAAATTTACTTAGATAGGCATTCATTCCTAAGTAAATGAATAATTCTACTCCAAATACTTCTATAACAAGCGTAGATAATCTAGCTGTAAAGAATTTACTAAGTTCATAAAATACCCTCTTAAATCCTACTGCCTTTGAATTAAATACGTACTTAGCATTAACAAAATATGCAAATAAAATCGATAATGTTATAGATATTAAATTCGCTGGTCTAACTTCCATACCATAGTAATACAAAATAAAATATGTAACAACATTTACTAGTGTCGTACAAACTCCAAAGAATATATAATTAACTATACTTCTGTATCTAGGTTCTTTGTAAAGATCCAGCATTTTCTTTATTAAATTTCTCATGCTATCCTCTTTATAATAAAATTTTGCCAACACTTAATTATATACCTATAAGTAGTTTTTTTCAAATTTTTGCATGTGAAATTTAATACAAGTTAGAATTACTATGTATTCTTTTGAAATTCAATCACATATAATTTTTTCATTGAGTAAATGACAAAAAAGAGAGGTTGAAAACCTCTCTTCCATCTTTAAACTTTCACCTTTGGTATATAGGTAGTGAGACACCTTCTTAATTATTTAATATTAAACAATCATAGGGTTTTGTAAATCTAATATACTTATTTTAAACCACTTAGATATTCTTGAATTTTACTAACTATATTACTCCATAAATCTGGATATAATTCTTTAAGATTTGCTATTGTTTGATTTGACAATTGTGATGTATGTAAAGTCATTAATTTATGTGTACGAATATAGGATGTATCCCGTGTTAAATTAAGTAATGGATACACATTCTTATCTATTGGAATATCATATTCACTGTTAATATTCATCTTTACACTAATAGACCACAGCGGTAATACTGTAAAATCGCAGGCACCTTCGTTTTTTTCTGCTTTTATTAAAAGCACAGGTCTCGCCTTAAATTTTATATTTCCACTAACAATATCATAATATGGTAATCTAGATTTCTTTATGCAACCTTCAAATTGTTGATTACTCATGGGTCATAACCTCTTCATCAAATTCTTCGAATTCATCAAGATATGAATCATATTGGTAATCATATATTCTAACTTTTTCTGCATCTAAACGAATATCATCTTTCGAGATGATTCTTTGTCCTGGTTCGCTATCATCCAAGCCTATTCTACTATTTTTCCATGAAATCTCATCATGTGATAAATTTCTTAAATACCACGCATCATACTGTCCATATTTAGCTATCGTGCTATTAATTATATATTTATCACGATCACATAAAATTAAATCACTATTTTGTGTTGATTTATAATGCTCATCGAAATAATATCTTAGTTCTGGCAGAACTGATCCATGAATCCAACCTTCAAATTCATTATCAAATAAAGGTTCTCCCGTCAAAGCATAACTTTCTCTTTGAGCAAAATACATTAATTTTTGTAATTTTAGTTCTTGATTATCTAATTGAGAATTGGAAAAATTCTCATAAGAATAAATCATATATTGTGTTAATTGTTTTAGTCTATCCATTTTCCCTATCCTCCACATATAATCATTTACATCTTAATTATACTATATTAATTTTTTAATATCACGGAAGAACCTTATAAATAAAGTACTTGTATTTTTTATGAACTAAACTTTACTTTTTAAAATACTTATAATTATAACTAAAAAAGACTCAAAAACTAATTCTACAAATATAATTTCGAGTCTTTTATTTTTATCTACAGTTTACTAAACAGTTTTACATCTGGATATTTATCGCTAAACCAATTCATCGCAAAGTCATTTTCGAATAAGAATACGTAATTATCATATAAGTCTTTTACTAAGATACTTCTTGAACTTGACATGTTCTCATTAATTGATTCTTCATTTTCAATCCAACGAGTAGTTTTTTGTCCAATACGTTCCATTACCACTTCAGTATTGTATTCATTTTTCATACGGTGTTCAAATACTTCAAATTGCAGCTGACCTACTGCTCCTAAGATAATTTGGTTCGTATGTAATGTTTTATAATACTGAATTGCTCCTTCTTGTACCAGTTGCTCAACACCTTTATGGAAGTGTTTTTGTTTCAATACGTTTTTCGCAGAAACTTTTACGAATATTTCTGGCGTGAATGAAGGAAGTGCTTCAAATTCAACTTTTTTATTTTGATAAAGCGTATCACCGATTTGATAATTTCCGCTATCGTAAAGACCGATAATATCCCCTGCGTAAGCCACATCTACTGTAGCCTTATCATCAGCCATAAAGTTAGTAGAACGTGAAATCTTTAATTTTTTACCTGTTCTTGTTAAGTTTACATCCATACCACGGTTGAACTCACCTGAACACACACGTAAGAATGCAATTCTATCACGGTGTTTAGGGTCCATATTGGCTTGGATTTTGAAGATAAATCCTGAGAAGTCTTCACCTGTCGGTTGAATATCTTCTTCATTTACTCCACGACGCCCCTTTGGTGTTGGTGCATTATCTACGTAGTAGTTTAAGAAACTTTCTACTCCAAATGATGATAATGCTGATCCAAAGAATACTGGAGTTTGTTCACCTTTTAATTGTTTATCATAGTCGTAGTCAACACCTGCTTCAGTAATAAGAATCATATCTTCTACACATTTTTGATACATAGTATCTTGAGCGAGTGGATTATCATCTATGATATTATATTCTTCGTCTAATTCTACAAAATCACTATCTTCTTTAAATGGTTCTATAAAATGATTTTTTCTATCCATTATACCGAAGAAGTTTTGCCCCATACCTACCGGTAGGTTCATCGGATATGTTTCTATTTCTAATTTTTCTTCAATTTCAGCTAATAATTCTAATGGATCTTTAATCTCACGGTCAACTTTGTTAATGAATGTGAAGATTGGAATACCACGCATACGACATACTTTAAATAGTTTTAATGTCTGCGCCTCAATCCCTTTCGCTCCATCAATAACCATTACGGCACTATCTACTGCCATAAGAGTACGATATGTATCTTCTGAAAAGTCTTCGTGTCCTGGTGTATCTAGGATGTTGATAATTTTATTATCATAGTCTAGTTGCATTACTGATGAAGTTACCGAGATACCACGTTGTTTCTCAATATCCATCCAGTCACTTTTTGCATACTTTCCTGTTTTTTTACCTTTTACTGTTCCTGCTTCACGAATAGCTCCACCAAATAATAGTAATTTCTCCGTTAATGTAGTTTTACCAGCATCGGGGTGAGAGATAATGGCAAATGTTCTTCTTTTTTCTACTTGTTCTCTAATTTTTTCTACCACGTTATTTTCCTTTCAATTTTTCTATTTTATATTAAATTTCTTTTTCGCTTCTTCTACAGCAACAATTGGATCTGAGTGCCAAACTTTTTTACCACCTTGAAGAATTTCATAATCTTCACGTCCTTTTGAAGCTAAGATTACTACATCTCCAGGTTCAGATAGTTCAATTATTCGTTTAACAGCATCAGTTCTAAACCATACTTTTTCATAATTTTTATGAGTCATACCTTTTTCGATAGATCCCATTAGAACTTCTACGTCTTCATCACGAGGGCTATCAGTTGTAATAACAACATAATCTGCTTCTGAGATAATTTTTCCAATTAATGGCCCTTTAGAAATATCACGTCCACCACCCATTCCAGTAACAAGAAGTGTACGTTTACCTTTTCTTATTTCACGAGTTGCTTCTAATAATTTTTCATAGCCATCTGGAGTATGTGCAAAGTCACTTATAATATCAATCGGTAGCTCATCACCTAAGATTTCCATTCTACCGTATAATGCCCCAAGCTTAGGTAAAATACCAACTAGCTGTTCTACACTATAACCTTTTAGCCATACAGCAATAAGAGCAGCAAGGACATTACTTACCATAAAGTCTCCAATATAATTAGTTATACATTCAAAAGTACCTTCTGGAGATTTTAGTGTGAAACTTGTTTTATAAGCTTTATCCTCTTTATATTGCTTTATATTATAAGCATAAAAATCTGCTGTATTGTCTTTGATAGAGTAATTTATTTCTTGTTGATATAAGCATTTTGAAATGATCTTATAGTAATTATCATCTTTATTCAAGACACCATATTTTGCTTCCGATAGATTGTTACCTAATGTTGAAAATAATAAACTCTTATCATAAGCATATGTCTGCATGTCTCCATGAAAATCTAGGTGTTCATGTGTTAAGTTTGTAAATATCGCAACATCAATATCTACATTGTAAATACGGCCTAACGCCATTGCATGCGATGATGCTTCAAAAGCAAGATTATTAATTTTTTCTTTACGTAGTTCCCCTATTTGATTATGTAATGTTACTACATCAGGAGTTGTATTACCGAAATAAATTAGTTTATCATCATTTTTACCAAAACCATTCGTTCCTATATAGGCACTACTTTCTCCTAAGTTACGTAGCATATTATGAACTAATGTTGATATACTCGTCTTACCGTTTGTTCCAGTTACAGCAACAGTATGTACATCAGAACCTTCATTAATTTTCTTTGCAATCATACTGGCAATTTTTTCTATTTCATGTTCTTTTACAACAATCACAGCACAGTTTTCAACGCTATAATCTTCATAACGACTCGCTATTACTAATGCTGCCCCTTGTTCAATTACCTTTTCTATATAATTATGACCATCTACCGTATATCCTTTTATAGCGATAAAGACATCCCCTTTTCCTATTTTTCTAGAATCTTGAGATATATTGTTTACTCTTTCTGGTAAATTTCCATAAATAGTTTTTATTTTTATATTATCAATAATATCTAATATATTCATACTATCTACCTTTTTCTTATTTTCTAACTACTAAATTATACCACGCATGATACTATTACTCAACCAACAATAGTAATTATTTTATCTAGGAATGACACAAAAATAATGATTTCGAAAAAAAAACATTTTTGAAAAATTATCCAAGCGAAGTTTACTAGTTATCTAAAATGCTTTTATAAAGCCTATTTAGGTATCAAAAAATACTGCATCTATGAGTTCACATTTAATTAGGAATTTTGGTTTATCCCAAATTTTTAATCATTCGCTCTAGAGTAACGACAATCTATTCTATTATGTTGATAATTAATAAAATCTAGTGTAATATATATAAGAAATCATTATAAAAAGAAATTAAAAGGAGCTACAATGGAACACGAAATTATTTCAGAAATTTTGACTCATATAGCTAATAACAACATTAATAAAATAACTTTCTCTAATATTCGCAATAAAGAATTAGAACTTGATAAAGTTATTGGTAAATTAGTTAGTATCAAAGAAAGTATTAATCTACAGCTAGAATACAGATACAAAAGAATAATAAAACATACTAATATAGTTACTACTGATTCTTCGCATATTGAAAATACGATTAAAGAACTTTTCGAATTAGCAAAAGATATTAATGTTGTTACCATAGATGAAAATATTAATATTAAAATTTCAAAAAAATTCAAAATTAGTGTAAGTAGAAAGAAAATATCTACTAAAACTATTTCATTTGAACATAATAAGAAAAAAGATTACTTCTTAGATGAAAAACAGAAATATCCATTTTTAATTGAGCTTGGAATTCAAAATAAGGATGGTAAAGTTATTAAAAGTAAATACAATAAATTTAAACAGATAAATAAATATCTTGAATTTATTAAACAAGCTACTAGTCAATTAGATTCTAATAAACAGATTACAATTCTAGACTTTGGTAGTGGTAAGAGTTACCTAACATTTTCTACCTATTATTATTTAACTGAAGTTCTTAACATGAATGTGAAGATTATTGGAATAGATCTGAAAAAAGAAGTTATTGAACATTGTAATAATATAGCTAAAAAACTTAATTTCTCCAATCTTAGCTTTATTTATGGTGACGTTATCGACTATGAAAATAAAGAGAAGATAGATATGGTTATAAGTCTTCATGCATGTAACACTGCAACTGACATAGCTATTCTAAAAGCTCTTGGTTGGAAAGCAAAAGTATTCTTCGCAGTTCCTTGTTGTCAAAAGGAAGTTAATAGTCAATTAAATGCCGATTTCCTTCCATTCATGTTAAAACATGGGATTGTGAAAGAAAAATTCTCTACTCTTCTTACGGATTCTGTTCGTAGTGAAGTCCTAGAAGCATTCGGATATAAATCTGACATTGTTGAGTTTATCTCCGCAGAGAACACACCTAAAAATCAACTTATCCGCGCATATAAAACTACAAATAATGTAGACAAAGAGAAATTATCTAATATTAAAAAATTCACTTCATCTTTAAATGTGAAGATGTTCTTATTAGATGAAGTAAACAAACTTATATAAGAAAAAAGCATTGGCTCTTTATTTCGAGCTAATGCTTTTAAATTTATTTTTTCTAATTATAGTTCACTAAAGTCGTAAACTTTACCTTTTTGTCTATTTGGTAATACAGCCGCAATTACTAAGCAAACTACTGCTGGTACTAACCATTCTAAACTTTGAGCTGCTAGAGGAAGTTTTGCGATTAGACCACTTAAAGCTGCTACTTTAAATGTGCTTCCTACTACAGAAAGAATAGAGATTAGTGTAACTACTGCCATTGTTAATTGCATTCCTAATTTAGATAACGCAACGTATTTGTTAACAATAACGATTAATACTAATGCAATTGTGATTGGGTATAAGAATAATAGCATTGGTACTGAGAATTGGATAACACTTTGTAATCCAACGTTTGCGATAGCAAATCCTACAACTGTGAATAATGTAGCATACGTTTTGTATGAAAGTTGTGGGAATTTTTTGTTAAAGAATTCTGAAGTTGCCACGATTAATCCTACTGTTGTAGTGAAACATGTAAGAATTACCATGATTCCTAAGAACATACTTCCGAAGTTACCAAATAATTGACGCGCTGATTCAGATAGTACATATGCACCCTTGTTAACTTTAGGGTTAGCAAGTACTTCTGCAGGGACTGCAAATTTGTTACCTAATAATCCTAATCCAACGTATAAGATACTGAATCCAATACCTGTTGCAATACCAGCAATCCAAACACTAGATAAAAATTCTTTTTTATCTTTAAACCCTAATTGTTTTAGAGCGCTCATCGCAATGATACAGAATGCTACCGAAGCAAGTGCATCAAGTGTGTTGTATCCTTCGATAAATCCTGTACCGAATGCTAAACCACTAGTTGCATAAGTTTTAGCAGCTTCACCTGTTGAGTTGAATTTAGAAACTCCTAAGATTACTAAAATTACGATTAATAAAGCAAAAATAGGTGTTAAAATTTTACCTACACTATTTAAAATCTTAGTTGGGTTTACCGCTAATAAGAACGCACATACAAAATAGATAATTGTAAAAATTAATAACCATGGTAAACTACTTCCAGCTACAACTGGAGCTACTCCAATATCAAATGCAGTTGCTGCAGTTCTTGGAATCGCAAAAAGTGGTCCAATTGATAAATAAAGTAAAACTAAGTACCCTGTTGAGAATAATGGTGAAATCTTTTCATCCATCTCTGCTCCATAACCATTTGGATTAAGTGCTCCTACGATAAGTGTAACAATCGCTATACCTACTCCTGAAACAACAAATCCTAAAATTGCTGGCCAAAAGTTTCCTCCTGCACTTACTCCTAGTGCTGGTGGAAAGATTAAGTTTCCAGCACCAAAAAAGATACCAAATAATAACAATCCGGTTAATAAACCTTTTTTCATATATAATATTTCCTTTCTTAATTTATAATAGTATTATTATAATACTATACCTTTTTAAAAAAGGCAAACACTTTTTTAAAAATAATTAAGAATTTTTTTATTTTATTCGAAATTATCAGAAAATAATCACGATATAAAAGAAAACGAAATCACAGTTGGTGTAATCCTAATATTATGTATACCTTTAGTCTAGACAAATTGATACTTTTCTCTTTTTTACATATCAACACATTTTATTATAAATTTATGACTATAATCTATAATAATACCCTTTTTACTGAAAAAAAGTAAAAAGGGTATATATTTATATTAAATTTATTGTTCGCTATTACACATGTAGCCAAAGTAACTGAATTACAAATAATATTGCGAATAGATACATTAATGGATGAATATCTTTCCATTGTTTTTTAGATAATTTTAATACTACATAGAAGATAAATCCAAATGCGATACCATCATTAATTGAACCAGTAAGTGGAATACCTACAATTGTTACAAATGCTGGAAATGCTTCTGTAATATCAGACCAGTCAATCTTAGCAATACTTTCCATCATGAATGAACCAATGATAATTAATGCTGGTGAAGTAATCGCTGGAACTGAAGCTAAGCTACTTGCAAGTGGGAATAAGAAAATTGAAATTACAACTAAGAAACTTGTTGTTAAAGCTGTAAGTCCTGTACGTCCCCCATTAGCAACCCCTGCTGAAGATTCAATATAAGCTGACGTTGGTGTAGTTCCAAATAATGATCCTGCTAATGATGCAAATGAGTCAGCGAATAAAGCTTCTTTTGCTCTTTCCATTTTACCATTTTTTACTAATCCTGCTTGCGTAGTTACGGCAACCATTGTACCTGTTGTATCAAATAATGTTACCATTAAGAATGTGAATACTATTCCATATAATCCTAATTGTAAGGCATTAATACTTTCACTAACTGGATTGTATAATAAACTTAAATCCATGTGAGGAATACCAAACACTTTTTCTACTTTCAACATTCCTGTGAAATATGAAATAATAGCAACTACTGCCATTCCAATGAAAATAGCACCTTTTACTTCTAAAGCTAATAGAACAAGGATAATAAAGATACCTAAGATTGTCATATAAGCTACTGGATTTTTTAAATCCCCTAATGAAAGAATTGTATGTGGATTTGCAACAATAAGCGCAGAGTTTTTAAGCCCTAAGAATGCGATAAATAACCCAATTGCTGCTGAAATTCCGTGTCTCAAGTTATTAGGAATTGAATCAATTAAACTTTCACGGAATTTTGTTGCTGATAGAATTACAAAAATAACTGCTCCTAAAAAACACGTTGCTAATAAAGTTTTATAGTTATAACCTGATGTTGCAGCCAATGTTGCGAAATATGAGTTTATACCCATACCAGGTGCAACTACTATTGGATAGTTCGCTGCTAATGCCATAATTAAAGTACCAACTAAAATCGCGATTATTGTCGCTGTAAATACTCTATCTAACGGGATACCTGCTGCTGATAGTACAGCTGGATTTACTACTAAAATATAACTCATAGAGAAAAATGTAATCAAACCAGAAACTACTTCGGTTCTAGTATTAGTATTATTCTCTTTTAATTTAAAAAGACGTTCTAACATAAATAGAAAATTCTCCTTAGTTTTTATTAATGCCGAAGCACATAAATAATAATAAATCTTTTAAAAATAAAAGTCAAGAGTTTTTTTATCAGAAAGTTCATATTTTATTGTTTTTTCTATACTCATACCCTTCCAACTAACGGAATTATCCTTTTAAATATTTCTGTTTTAATTTGTTTACATAAAGATAATCAATTAAATCCGAACTTTAAACTTTTATATTTTCTTAATAATTCGAATTTAAAAAATAAAAATTCTTTAAACATTATACTCTCACAACTAAGTATAACTATTTAAAGAACTTTTTTTATTTTTCTTTATCCTCTGGAATAACTCCCATTAATTTTAGCAATTTATCCCATTCAAAAAGCATCTGCAAAGCATATAGTGCTAAAAATAGATAAACCATCTTTGTAATTGGAAAATCATGATAATCTAAAAAGAAAACTCTTAGAAAAATTACGAATAATAGTGAAACAGAAGCTATCTTAAAATGTTTTTCTCCTGATACTTTAATATTCAAAAATATAATAACAATAGGAAATAAACTCAATCTTGCTAAATTTTCTAGTATATCCATAATACTACCTCCACATAATATAATTCGTATCCTTCATTTATAACGCCTATATACTAGCTCCTATTATATCAAAGAGTTAACATGCTGTAAAACGTTTACATCTATAGTGCATATATATTTAGTTCAATATAAAATAATATCACTAAAGAATCCTTTAAATTCCTTAGTGATATTTACTATATTATAATATTTTTGAGAAGAATTCTTTTGTTCTTTCTTCTTTTGGATTATCGAATATTTCCGATGGAGTTCCTTCTTCTAATACTACTCCCCCATCCATAAATATTACTTTATCAGCAACTTCTTTTGCGAAATTCATTTCGTGAGTAACTATTAGCATAGTTAATCCTTCTTCTGATAATTCTTTGATAACATCTAGTACTTCTTTTACCATCTCTGGATCTAGAGCACTAGTAGGCTCATCAAATAATAATACTTCTGGTGAATTAGCTAAAGCACGCGCGATTGCTACACGTTGTTTTTGTCCCCCCGAAAGGCTATTTGGATAAACATCTTTTTTATCTTCTAATCCTACACGTTTTAGCAACTCAATTGCCTTTTTCTCAATGTTTTCAGCAGTGTCGTCACCGAATGTTTTTGGAGCAAGTGTAATATTTTCTAATACACTCATATTTGGGAATAAGTTAAAGTTTTGGAATACCATTCCTACTTTTTTTCTATATTTATTGATATTTTGTTTAGTAATATCTTCACCGTTGTATAAAATCTGTCCACTTGTAGGTGTTTCTAATAAGTTCACACAACGTAACGCTGTACTCTTACCACTACCACTTGAACCTAGAATTACGATTTTCTCCCCTTTTTCAACACTGATGTTTACACCTTTTAATACTTCTAATTTTCCGAATTTCTTATGTAAATCTTTTATTTCTAATAACAATTTCTTCACCTACTTCGTTAATTTTTTCTCTAAACGTTTTACCAATAGTGATAATATTGATGTAATTATAAAATATATTGCAGCAGCTACTAAGTATGGACCAAACGTCTGGTATGTAGCATTTTTTACAGTGTTTGCTGTAAACATGATATCCGCTACCCCTACAAAGTAAACTATTGAAGATTCCTTTACTAGTGAAATAAACTCATTACCTAAAGCTGGTAAGCTATTTTTTAGCGCTTGTGGTAAAATGATTAATTTCATAGTTTGGAAATAACTCAATCCTAAAGAACGTCCTGCTTCCATTTGTCCTTTATCAATTGCTAAAATTCCTGAACGGAATATTTCACTAACATATGCACCAGAGTTAATTGAAAGAGCAATTATCGCTGACATAAATGGTGTGAATGAAATACCGATTTCTGGTAGTGCGAAATAGATAATCATAATTTGCACTAGTATTGGTGTATTTCTAATTATTTCTACATATACTGCTGCAATTACATTAAGCACTTTAAAAGTACTAATTTTTGCTAAACATATTACAATTCCAAGTATTAATCCTACTAGTAAAGCTATAAGTGAAACTTTTAAAGTTGTTACCGTAGCTTCTAAATACGCTGTGTAATAATTTGGAAGAAAATCAAACATTCTATTTTATACCTCTCTTTTATTCGCTTTGTGCAGCAACTTTAGCATATTTATCAAGCTCTTTTTCAAATGCTTTTTGATCTTGAATTTCTTTAATTACTGCGTTAACTTGTTCTAATAATTCTTTGTTACTATCATTTTTTCCTTTTTTGAAGGCAATTGCCATACCAGTTGCTTCTGGATCGTTATCTGCAGTAAATGTACTAATTTTAATATCAGTGTATTTGTTCATTGCAATTTTTGCAACGTCATCTGGAATTAATACTGCATCAATTTTTTTGTTTTTAAGATCTTGTAATAAACTTGGTACGTCAGTTAAAGCTTGGATATTTTTGTCATCCATTTTTAGTTGTTCTTTTGCATAAGTTTCATATGTTGAACCTTTTTGAACACCGATTTTTTTATTTTTTAGATCAGCTACAGATTTGATTTCTTCACTATCTTTATTTACTACGAAAATACCTTTACTTGTGTAATAAACATCTGAGAAATCAACTGCTTTTTTTCTTTCCTCTGTTGGGTTAACTCCAGAGATTACCATGTCAACTTTATTAGCATTTAATGCTGCGATTAATGAATCGAATGCCATTTGTTGAATTTCAACTTGAACACCTAATTTTTTAGCAACTTGCTCCGCTAAGTAAATATCTGCACCAACAACTTTCTTATTACCATTTTCTGTTGTTAAAAACTCATACGGAGGATAGTCTGGAGAAACTCCTAATACTATTTTATTTTTCTCTTTAACTTCTTGTAATTTGTTTTTTGTGTTGCTACTTGAGCATGCTGTTAATGTAACTACTGTAATAATTGATGTAATGAATAATAATAATTTTTTCATCGTCTTGTCTCCTTTTTTCTTTATTATATTATATAACTATAGAAAAGAACAAATTATAAATAAAAAAACTCTTTGTAGCTAATTATCCTAGCTACAAAGAGACGAATTTTCGCGGTGCCACTCTTTTTGATATACTAAATCTAAGAAACATACTGTCCATGGTCTGTATGTAGCGACCCGATATAAATAAAAAAGTCTTTTTATAATTTCCTAAGAAACTATAAAAAGACGAAATCAATTCCGCGTTGCCACTTTTCTTGGTATTTAGCATACCCACTCAATCTCTTTAAGGCAGAGTTACCAATTATTTAATAATTGCCTAAAAAGTGCGTTCATCTAGAAAAATTACTAACCTCACACCAACGTTAGCTCGCTAAAAATTTTTTACCAAATTACTATTCTTTTCTAAGGTTTTAGTTTTATTGTTAATTATTTTACACCTTAAGTATTTTCTTGTCAAGTAAAAAAATATTATTTTTTAATTTTTTTATTTTCATTCTTATGTATTATAAAAATGGGCTGACCCAAAAGTCCTAAAATGTAACAAAGTTCAGATGAAAACTCATAGACGCAGTGGTTTATTGATATCTAAATGCGCTTTAGAAAAGCTTTTTAGATATCTAATAAACTGTGCGGGGGTGACTCGACAAAATCGATTTCTACGAAATCACGATTTTTGAGTCACTCCCATTGAGTTCTGCTCTTAATTCTAAATATTATTTATTTAGTAGATTGTACAATGTTTTAACATGTACTCCTGTAGCACCTTTTGGAAGGTATTTTTCAGCTTTTGATAGGTATGCAGTTCCAGCTATATCTAAGTGTACCCATGGAACATCATTCGCTACAAAGTTTTCGATAAATAATCCAGCAGTAATAGTTCCACCAAGTCTCCCACCTGTATTTTTCACATCGGCAACAGAAGATTTATTTAATTCTCTAAAGCTGTCATCAGCTGGCATTTGCCATACTCTTTCTCCCGCTTCTTTCGCAGCTTTGCTTAGCTCGTTATAGAATTCTTGGTTATTTGTTACTGCACCTGTGTAGAATTCACCTAATGCTACTAAGCACGCCCCTGTTAATGTAGCTAAGTCTATTACTTTACTAACTTTTAGTTTTTCAGTAGCATAGTATACTGAATCTGCTAAAGTAATACGCCCTTCTGCATCTGTATTTAATACTTCTACAGTTTTTCCTGAAAGTGTTGAAATTACATCACCTGGTTTATAAGAACCACCAGCTATCATATTTTCACATGCACCGACAACTGCAATTACATTAGTTTTTAATTTTCTAGTCGCAACAAGTTTCATTGTTCCAATTACAGTTCCTGCACCACCCATATCACAGTGCATTATGTCCATACTATTAGCTGTAGGTTTAATTGAGTAACCACCTGAATCATAAGTTACACCTTTACCTACTAATCCAACTACTTCGCTTTCCTCTGGATTATTTAAGTATTTCATAACAATAAATCTTGGTTTTCTATCTGATCCACGTCCTACTGCTAATAACCCTTTTAATCCTAATTCTTCGCATTGTTTTTCATCGTAAACTTCTACTTCTACACCTAATGCTGATAATTCCTTACTAGCAATATTAGCAAGAGTTTCTGGATATAAGTACTCTGCTCTTTCATTTACTAGATCACGTGAGAAGAATACTCCGCTCATAATATCGCGAGCTTCATTTACTACCTCTTCCAAATTCTCTAGATTTTCTTCTGTAGATAAATTAATCGTAATTTCTGGAGATTCTTTTCTATCTGATTTATACTTATCAAATTTATAAGTTGCATGTAATGCACCTTCAACTGCAGCATTTACAAGTTTTTCAGTTGAAACACTCTCTACTTTAGGTAAAGTAATAAATACTTCTAATTCTTTGTTACTTTCTAATACTTTAACTAGTTTAAAGAATACTTCTCGTACCTTATCTTCTACTAGTTCCTCTTTTTTTCCTAATCCTAAAAGTATTTCTTTTTCTCCATTGAATGGTAGATTAGCGTACACTTCATTAAGTTTTCCAGAGAATAATTCTCTTTCTTTTGTATATTCTAATAACTTACTTTCGTATGCTTCATTTTCAAATATTGGTGTTACTTTTACACCTGCTTGTTTATTAGTAAAAAATTTCATAATTTTCACCTCGTACTTTGTACGTCCCTTCTTATCTTATATTTTCTAAAATTTGTTTGGCTACTTCCTTAGCTTCCAATACCGTATTTTCTAGAGTTGTACCTTTTTTGGACTTCCCTATAATGAATACATTTGGGTATTCTTTTTTCATATATTCATTAAACTTGTTTATATTTTTATTATAGTTTTTACAGCGAAATCTATAATTATCTTTCACCTTACTTACGTAGGATCTACTTACTTTACCTATCGCTCCATGGACTTTAGTTAATTCTTTTTCGATTATTTCAATTATTTCAGAATCACTTTTACCCTTTAGTTCGCTAACCGCTTCTTCCCTATCAATATAGGCTCGTACGATTTGTATTCCACTCATTTTAATATCAATCCATTTATTACTTACATATTCTAATTTTGTTACATATTCACTGTCATCTTTTGGAAAAATTATTTCTCCTATTTCACGATTAATATGCAACTCATCTCTTTTGTACACCAGAGTTACAACAATATTAGATACATACTTCATACTTGAATAAAATTCATTTATTTTTTCATCTCCATTAAATAATGGTAAGAAGTTCTTTTGATTTAGTGTAAGTATTATATAGTCATAATAATATATACTACCGTTTGAATGAACTAGATACTTATCACCTTTTTTTTCTATTTTTTCAACCTTACGGTTTAACTCTAGAAATACTTTATCTGAAAAATTCGATTCTAGAGTCTCTATAAATGATTTCAAAGTAAATTTTAATCTGTATTCTGAACCTACAGTAATATTATCTATAACGTTCCTATCATACATATCTTCTAATATTTTATTAATATCTTCTTTTTGAATCGTTAAAAATGATAGTTCCGGCATTAAACTTACCATACTTTGCTTTGAAATATCACTCGCATAATGGCTTGTCAGTAAAGGCTC
The DNA here is from genome assembly GCF_001553035.1 of Gemella haemolysans. Classification (GTDB taxonomy): domain Bacteria; phylum Bacillota; class Bacilli; order Staphylococcales; family Gemellaceae; genus Gemella; species Gemella haemolysans_B. The sequence goes on along the minus strand of NZ_KQ959967.1, from coordinate 8,944 downwards.
AATTAGCTTATCATAAATTTTCTCATTAATTATGGCTTTAAAAAATTCTTCAACTGTTAATTCCTTTATATCTTCATCTTCCAAAGCATTATACATATTGTACATAATAGATAGTTTTTCTTTAAAAGTGAATAAATCTGACAATAACAACTCTCTTTTATCTAAAGGTACACCGTAAAGCATTTTTTCTGGTAGATATTTAATACCTTCTTTTGTAAAAAATACCTTCTTCGTACTCCCACTCTTTATTAGATATCTATGCAGACCAAGTTCTATCATTAGATAAAAGAGTACGCCTTGTTCACTAATTGAATTATGCCAACCATTATCATAAATTTCTTGACCGAATTGAAACTTACCAAACCTATCATTTGCAAATTCAAACTCTCTCTCAATTAAATCAATATTAAACTTTTTTGAATTTACTCCTGAAAACTTATCAAGAAAATAAGCACAGCTTACTCCTGATAAGTCCCCTCCTATTATTGCTATGTTTTTCATGATATTACCTTCTATTTTACTTTCCCAATAAAAATCTTAGCTATTATATTAGCTAAAACTACCGATGCAATAATTATAACTATAGTCATTCCTTCAAAATTACTAAATAATACTGCAAATAATGCAAGGAATATTGTAGTTATTAACATTACAACAGTTAATAATTTTTTAAAGCTATCGATTTTAATACTTTCATCAACTGGTAATATACTATGCCAAATGTTATTACTCATCTGTTTATATAGAGGAACAAGTTGAATAATTGTTAGATAACTATAAGATAGTATAGCTACTGCACTGACATAAGGATTTTTAAAACTAAAAATTATTAATCCTGATAATAGCATAAGCCTTAAAGCTAAAAATACTGTATTTTCCTGTCTTAAAAAGACTCTATAATAATAATATTTAAAGCTATTTTCTTTAGTGAAATTGTCTTTAGTTAATTTAGGTAATAATGCATCAAAATATTTTCTTCTAGCTACTTTTACCCCGCTTAATGGTACATCCACAAACATATTCACGAATTTCAAGTAACTTTCCATACGATGTTTATCATACTCAGCCGCTTCATTCCATTTAACAACTAGCTTTTCTTGATCTTCTGAACTCTTTGAGCCCGTAGAATTCTTAATAACATAATATGCGCAGAATGCCAAACCAATTATACCAGCTATATCAGCTATATGAATATAAGTATTAGTTATAAATACTGCTATTATCTGTATAAAAGTCACTATAAATTGTAAGATTTTAATCCAAATAATTTCTTTATAATGAATAACTTGAACATATTTTAATAAGTTATTTATTATAATAACCATAAGCAGTAAACATATAGATAATTTATCAATACTACCGATAATATTAGTAATAGGCTTAACTGCAAAATAAAAGATGACAAACGCTATAATGTGGGTTACCGATACATTAATAACGGTTTTTCTACCAACGTTTTTGTAATACTTCTCTAATGGTAATAAAAACACTGCATCTGCTTCTTTTATATACGTTTTAATCTTTGTACTTATCAAATAGTAACTAAATGCTAACGATGCAGCCATAAATACTGAGTATAATTCAAATTGGCTCGCTACTGCTATCCATTTAGAATAATTAATCAATGCTGCTCCTAACACAATAATAAGAAACATAATTAGGTGCGAATTAAAAATATACTTACTATAGGTTAGTTTTAGCTCCTGCTCTTTCTTGCGTCTATCTGCAAAGATATTCTCAATATTACTCATTACTATCTCTCACCGTTAATGATAGATAAATTTCATCTAAAGACGCACCTGCCATATTAAATTCGGCCCTTAGTTGTTCTAGATTACCATTCGCTAGAATTTTTCCTTCGTGAATTATAACAAAGTTATCACAATACTTTTCTGCTGTAGCTAGTATGTGTGTAGACATCAATAAACTAGCTCCACTATCTCTTCTTTCACACATTAAATTAATTAAGTCATTAATTGCAATCGGATCAAGTCCTAAAAACGGCTCATCAATAATATATAAACTCGGTTCTACTAAAAAGGCACAGATAATCATTACTTTTTGTTTCATACCTTTTGAAAAGTGTACTGGGAAAAATTTCTTCTTATCGCTTAGTTTAAACAGCTCTAGTAATTTATCTGCTTTTTTCCAAGTATCTTCCATATCTAATCCATAAGCCATTGCTGTTAGATTTATATGTTCTTCTAGTGTTAATTCTTCATATAAAACAGGCGATTCTGGAATATAACTTATGCTCTTTCTATATTTTTCATTATCACGAGTAATTGTAATACCATTAACCTTTATCTCACCTTCCATAGGTCTAAGTAATCCTAATATATGTTTAATTGTAGTACTTTTACCAGCTCCATTAAGACCAATTAGCGCTGTTATGCTACCTTTAGGTATCTGTATATTGACATTATCTATAATCTTTCTGCGATTGTATCCACCACCAAGATTACTAATTTCTAATACATTAGTCATTTTGCTTATCTCCTCTTTTTAACTTTTCTAATATTTCATCAATTTGTTGAAATGTATCTTCTTTTCTATAGCTATTATTTATAACAAAATCACCTAATGATGCTTTTTCCTGTGGACTCATTTGACTTTCTATTCGCTTAAGAGCCTCTTCTTTTGATAAAAAATTTCGCGTCATTAATCTTTCTAATTGTACATCTTCATCTACATATACAACTGCTACTTTTTCTACCAGGTCTACAAAATTAGCTTCATATAATAATGCTATATCTAAAAAGACCAGATCTTCATTTTCATGTTCTTCTTGTAATTTTAAAATTAATTCTTTAATTTTAGGATGAATAATATTATTTAGTTTTTTTAAATTATTATCATTTCCAAAAACTAACTTTCCTAAAACCTCTCTACTTATTTCATTATTTACTAAAATATTAGCGCCAAATGTTTCAGAAAGTCTTCTTTTTACATCTTCACTAGTAAGCGCAACGTGTCCAAGTTTATCTGCATCAATAATGGTATACCCCTTTTCTTTTAAATAATCTGATACAGTACTTTTCCCACATGCTATACTTCCTGTAATTCCAATATTCAAATTATCATCTCCAATAAATTACTTAAATACAATTTTATCATAAACTGCAAGCATTTACCATAGTTTAAAAACTATTCAATTCTATAATATATATACTTCAATATCAATAAACTATAAAAGAAAAAGATTAACAAGCTCATTGCTCATTAATCTTTTTTTAGCTTTATTATCCTTTATATGGATGTATATCCATTTCCTCTAGTTTAACAAATTTTTTCTTCGTTACTAATTTAAATACTAAATACATTACTACACCAACAGCTGGACAAACTAAGTTATATGACATTTTTACAAAACCACCTGTTGCGTAATCAGCTACTAATTGTAGTAATATTATTGTTGCAAAAGAAAATAGTGCAATGTATGATCCTACAACACCTGTTTTAGATGTGTAAGGAAGAACATCTTCAGCTTTTTTCCCTTGCTTCACAATTGCTCTTCTCAAGCGAATTTGAGATATTAAAGATACCATCCAAATTATCATTACTATAATTCCTACCATCGATAGTAACATATAGTAACCACTTGGATTTAATCTTTCGAAAATGAAACATAATACCATAAATATTGCTGAGAAAGTTAACGCAAATACCGGTACTGAATTTGTATTTAATTTTTTAAATACTTTAGGACCGTAATTATGTGAACTTAATGAAAATAGTTGTCTACTAGAAACATACATACCTGAATTTGCTGCTGATAAAACTGATGTTAAAATTACAGCATTCATAATAACTGCCGCCACTTCTAAACCAATATTTTGGAATACAATTGTGAATGGAGAGGCTGTTACATTATTTGTGTCTAATAATCTTGGATCATTTGCTGACACTATTGAAGAAATTATTAACATTGTAGCTATGTAAAATATTAATATTCTCCAGAAAACTTGTCTAACTGCTTTAGGCATTGTCTCTTTAGGATTTGGAGATTCTCCTGCTGTAACTGCTACAACTTCTGTTCCTCCAAATGAGAATGCTGCAGTTGAAAGAACACCAAATAATCCCAACACACCTGCGCTACTTGTTTTTTCACCATTTTTAATAAATGTATGAATACCAGCTTCACTATTCCCAGTAGCTCCAAAGATGATTGCAGCTCCAACTATTAAGAATGCGACAACTGTCATAACTTTTATTATTGTTATCCAATATTCAACTTCGCCAAATACTTTAACACTTACTAAGTTTAATAAATATAAAAATACTAAAAAAACAATACAAATCGAAAATGATGAAAATTGTCTAAAGAATTCCCAGTAATGTAATATTTTCGATAATGTTATTATATCAACACTTGCTACTAAAATCCACAGTATCCAGAACAACCAACCAACTCCAAATCCTACTCCTGGATCTATAAATCTAGTTGCATATGCTCCAAATGAACCCGAAACTGGATAAAATGTCGCCAATTCTCCTATAGAAGCCATTAAAAAGTAAATAATAACTCCAATTAATGCATAAGTTAAAACTGCTCCGTAAGAACCTGCTTTACTAACTACCGCTCCACTTGCCATAAATAATCCGGTACCTATACATCCACCTATAGCTATCATACTAATATGACGAGCTTGCAGTTTTCTTTCCATCTTTGAATCTGCCATATTTTTCATCCTTTCATTAATTTATTATATAAATATAGATTATACAAGATTTAATAGCATTTGTAAATAAATTTTCAGACTTTTCCCGATAATTTTTTCAATTTTTTATTTTTGTAATTCAATCGTGTGTTTTTTTGAAAATGATATCACCTATCATCTACAAAAATTTATTTTTATATTTTAAAATATAATATATTTATTAAAATGCTTATAAATATATTATTTTACATCAGTTAATTATGAGATATTTATTATATATTTTATATAAATTTATTTTTAAGATATCCTTTTAAGAACTATATAGAAAGCATTTACAGAAATATTCTTTGTGATATAATTTTTGTATAAAAATATATTAGATATATTAATGTTAGGAGGCATTATTATGACAACATTTTACAACGAAGCTAGGGAGTTTGCAAAAAAATATATAGATCCTATTGCAAAAGAAATAGACGAACAAGAAAGATTTCCTGAAGAAGTATTTAAAGAATTAGGAAAAGCAGGATATTTCAAACTTATGATTCCAACTGAACTAGGTGGATTAGGAAAAGATATGCAAGAACATGCAGATGCTTGCCGTGCTTTTGCTAAATCAAGTGCTACTGTAGGTCTATGTTATATGATGCATAATGTTGCATTAAACTGTGTTCTTTCATATGCCGATGATAATCTAAAAACAAAAATTTGTAAAGATATCGTTGAGAATGAAAAATTCATGGCACTTGCATACAGCGAATTAGGGACTGGAACACACTTTTATATCTCAGATGTCAAAACTGAATTTAAAGATAATTCAGTAGTATTTAACGGACTAAAAAGTATGGTAACTTCTGCAGAATTTGCATCTTATTATCTTGTTCTTACCCCTTCAGATGTGGAAGGTGGAATTGATAACTGGGTATTCCCTCTAGGTAGCGATGGTCTAGAATTCAAACCTTCTACTTGGCATGGTCTAGGAATGCGTGGTAATGTTTCTTGCCAAATGGCAATTAACGATGTTGAATTAAATAAAGAACTACGTATTGGTCAAGCTGGATCAGGAGTTGACCAAGTATTCACTATTGTAGCAACATACTTCATCACTGGACTTGCTGCTGTCTACAGTGGTCTTTGCGAAGCAATACTAGAAGAAGCTGTCGCACATACTACTAATAGAAAATATCCTGATGGAAAATCTCTAAGCGAAATTGAAACAGTACAAATTCATCTTGCTAAAATCTATAGCCAAACTAATGCAGCAGTCCTTGGAACAAACGAAGCAGCTCGTAGTTTCTTAAATAAAGATGCTGATATGCTAGCTAAAATCTTATCAGCTAGAATTTTTGCTAGTGAAGCTGCTATTGAATTAGCCCGTCTTGGTATGCGTGTTGGTGGTGGTAAAGCATATAACCGTGTTGGAAATATGGAACGCTATCTAAGAGATGCATTCGCAAGTCATATTATGGCACCTAGTGTTGACGTGCTTACTATCTGGTTAGGTAAAGCCATCACAGGGCAACAATTACCATAGAATATTTTTCTGAAATAACTCATATAAGAGGCACCTAAAAGACCTAAATTTTCAAAAGTTTATATGAGAACTCATAAGCTTTGCAGGGGGACTCACCAAAATCTTGTTTTATCGAAATCATGATTTTTGAGTCACCTCCTATTTTTAAAAATATAATTTAGAAGAGGTATATTATTATGACAAAATTAAAAGTTGGAGCTGTTATTTATGATCCTAAGGTTACTGTAATTTGGGGAATTATTGCAAAATTTTTTGAAGATGAAAACTTCCCTATCGAACCAGTTTATTACAAAGATTACAAAGGTCAAGTTGACGGTTTATTAGCTAAAGAAATTGATGTAGCTTGGAATTCTCCTTTAGCATGGTTAGATACTCACCTACGCACTAACGGAACTGCGTTAAATGGTTCTATGCGTGATACTGATCGCGATCGTAGTTCATATTTAGTAGTAAAAGCTAATAGCAACATTAACACTATTCAAGACTTAAGAAATAAAACAATTGGTTTCGGTGCAATTGATTCACCACAAGCTAGATTAATTCCTATTAACCACCTTCACAAACTTGGGTTAGAATTTGGTAAAGATTATACTGAAAAACGTTTCGATATCGGTGTCGGACTTCATGGTGACCATGTCGGTGGAGAACTTGATTCAGCAATAGCTTTAAAAAATGATGAAGTAGCTGCTACGTGGATGCTAGATTTAAACTATAATGCTTGGATTGCAGATGGAACTCTAGATGAAAATCAGGTGAAAATTTTATCGAAAACAGATTTCTTTGATCACTGTATCTTCTCAGGACATCCAGAATTAGATGTAACTCGTTTTGAAAAATTCATAGAAGTATTACATAAAATGGATTACAATAATCCAGATCATAAAGAAATGATGGATATGGAAGGCTTAAAAGAATGGATCTCTGGTCGTACTTCTGGATTTAAACAACTTACTGAAGCAAATGAATATTTAGATTTTTTTAAAGAGTTTCATGGTGAATAATTATGACTAATTCATCTTTCTTAGTTTCTCTTCTTGGCAGTATGCCTCGTAGTAAAAAACTATTAACCGCAAAACGAAAATTAAATAAAGGAAATATCGACTTAAGTACATATCAAGAAATCTTAGATGAAGAAACAAAATATGTAGTTGAACTTCAAGAAAATAATTATATTGATATAATCACTAGCGGTGAACTAAATCGTGATAATTATGTTTCATTTATTGCTGAACGTTTAGACGGTGTTACAATGATGAGTATGGCTGATATGTTTGATTATATTGAGGACAAACAAGGTTTTGAACAAATACTAGAAATATTAGATGTTCCTGCAATTAGTATAAAAAATGCAATTTGTACGGGGAAGGTAAAATATAATAAACCTCTGGTAGCTCAAGAAATGATTGAACTAAAAAAATTAACCAATAAGAGAATCAAAGCAACATTACCAGGTCCTTATTTAATAACTAGGTCCATGTGGTTACCTGCTCTATCAAAACAATATTACGATAGTAAAGATTCTCTAGGAGAAGACATAATAAAAGTATTAAAAGAAGAAATTGATTCATTAGCAAAAATAGGCATAGATGTTATTCAATTTGATGAGCCTGTATTAACTGAAGTAGTATTTTCTGAAGGTAAGACAAGATCTTTTATGTGCGCAGCATTATCTGAGAAAAAAGATCCTACTGAAGAATTAAAATTCGCTACTAAATTAATTAAATCTGTGATAGATTATGCCAAAGAAAAAGAAATATTAGTTTCTCTTCATGTATGCCGTGGAAATTGGAGTCGTGACGAAAGTATTCTCCTTACTGGACCGTATACTCCTCTACTTCCACTATTCGAAGAAACTCTTCCTAATATACTTACATTAGAGTTTTCTACTCCTCGTGCTGGAGAAATATCTTCATTATTCAGTAGTACTTTAATAAGGGATAATTGTATCCTAGGATTAGGTGTTATGAACCCAAGAACAGACGATATAGAACCATTAGAAGATATCCTAGATCGTGTAGAAGAAGTAATGCAATATATTCCTAAAGAAAGAATTTGGTTAAATCCTGACTGTGGCTTTGCTACATTTGCGAATAGACCCGTAAGCACAATGGAGATAATTGATAAAAAATTAGCTCGGCTAAATGAGGCTAAAAATACATTGAGGAATTTGTATGACTAATTTATACGAATCAAATAATTATGACCTTAGTTTTAGAGGGATTTTATCAAATAATGATTTTAAATTGTATACTAATAATGATACTATAATTGTTTCAAATGACATCAACTTCGATATAAATGCTGATTTCAGAAGTAGTATTAATTATTTCTCTGCTTCAATAATAGGTGGGATAGCCCATACTATACTAAATGAAAGTAAACATTCTAATATAGTCATTGAAGAACTTGAAGGAAAAATTCATCTAGTATTAAAAAATCCTCTAACACTATTAAACGTTAGAGGTTATTGTGAAGAACCAAAAATTGATAACTGTTTAATCACATATTATTTATATGCAGATATTAATGAAAATAATCTTATAGAGTTTTGTAATTCATGTCTAAAAAAATCCTTTATTTACAATACACTAAAAAATGTAATAAATTTTAAAATAAAATTCATTCTAATTGATTAAATGACAGGGAGTGATTCAGAAATCATGATTTCAGAACAACAGAAATCGATTTTGTAGAATCACTCCCTATCACTTAATATGGGCTCATCAAAAAATCGGACTGATAGAAAAAA
>NZ_KQ959966.1 GCF_001553035.1 Gemella haemolysans | reverse complement strand
TAGTCCTACTTTTTCAAGTATCTCTACCAAAAGTGACATTTTAGGTATTCTATTTTTTCCTGTCGGTGTTACTCCTCTCAACCCCTATGGTTAAGGGGAACATATCCACACTCGTAGTCGGAAACATATCCAACATTGGCTCTCGTTTGTGGGAAGATATCAACGGTTTTGTCTGTTCGTGAGAACATATCAACTCAAATCATTTCATGGTTAATCCCATATCAATGGCTTCCTGAATAATCTTATGACAACATACCTCCAAAGGATTGTTTTCCTTACAAAGCGAATTTTTCATTGCTCCAGTAATGACATTTGCTTCTTTAACGGTTTTCGCACCATGCTTTACAACTGCTTCAATTACCTGATCTTCTGTGACTTTGCTGCAATAACAAGCATACTTAGGATCTGCATCTTTCTTAAACCAGATAGGAACCCTAACTTGGTCTTTTAAGAATTTTATTTCTTTATCTAAGTTATAGTAAATAACGTCGTAGTCCTCATTCATGCATATCTTATATTGATCTCCATCAACGGCATTACGATAATCATCTGTCACCAAGTGTTCAACGGTTATCCTACTAACTGTTACTCCTTCATTATTACAGACAGGGCAACTCTCCTTTGTTCTATTTAAATTTTGTGTGATACATTCACAGTAACATTCATCAATAACTTTCAATTACATAACCTCCATATCTTTAAAACCATTTAATTCAAGATAAATCCCAACTAGTTTTCATTTATAGTTTTTAAATTAAAAAATACCCCTTGATTGTATCGTCAATTATCGGTATCATTCAAGGGGTGAATAGGAAAAATAGTTTATAGATTCTTTACATTCAAAGCTCTAAAAGCATTTAATACTGCGATGATAGTTACACCTACATCTGCAAATATAGCTGCCCACATAGTAGTTATTCCAAAAGCACTCAAAATAAGAACAATTATTTTTATTCCAATTGCAAATACTATGTTTTGATGTGCAATTTTTAGTGTCTTTTTAGAAATCTTCATTGTAGTAGCAATTTTCGATGGCTCATCAGTCATAATTACAACATCAGCAGCTTCAATGGCCGCATCAGAACCTAAACCACCCATTGCTATTCCAATGTCTGCACGAGCTAATACAGGTGCATCATTGATTCCGTCACCAACAAAGGCAAGTTTACCTTTTTTAGATTTTTGCGAAAATAATTCTTCTAGTTTTTCAACTTTGTCTGCTGGCAACAGTTCTGCATAAACCTTATCAAGCCCAAGCTCTTTAGCAACTTTTGAACCAATACTTTTATTATCACCTGTCAACATAACTGTTTGTTTAATATTAGCTGCCTTAAGTTCCTTGATTGCTTGTGCTGAATCTTCCTTTACCTCATCGGCAATTACAATGTAACCTATATATTTGTTATTAACAGCAACATGTACAATAGTACCGATTAGCTCTCCCTTGAAATAAGGGATATCCATCATTTTCATAAGTTTGATATTTCCTACCATAACCTTTTTGCCATCTACTGTTGCAATAACACCATGACCTGATATCTCTTCTACATCTGAAATACGTCCATTGTCTATTTCTTTGCTATATGCACGTTTCAGTGAAAGTGAAATCGGATGATTGGAATAGCTTTCCGCATGTGCAGTTAATTCTAGTAGCTCTTCTTTGGAAACTCCTTCTGGATGAATTTCCTGTACATTAAATACACCTTTCGTTAGTGTTCCAGTTTTATCAAAAACAACAATTTCAGTTTCTGCTAATGCTTCTAAATAATTACTACCCTTGACTAAAACACCTTTTTTTGAGGCTCCACCTATTCCACCGAAGAAACTCAAAGGAATTGAAATAACTAAAGCACACGGACAGGATACCACAAGGAATGCTAGTGCTCTATATATCCAATCACTAAAAGTCGCCCCGTCTATAACAAGAGGTGGTATAATAGCTAGAAAAACTGCAATTATAACCACAACCGGTGTATAATATCTCGCAAACTTCGTAATAAATTGTTCTGAATTGGATTTTTTACTACTTGCATTTTCAACTAAATCAAGAATTTTACTTACAGTAGATTCTCCAAATTCCTTGGTAACCTCTGCTGTAATAACCCCATTAATGTTGATGCACCCACTTAGGATATCACTTCCAACTTCTACTTCACGAGGAACAGATTCGCCTGTTAGTGCCGATGTATCAATCATTGAACTTCCCTCAATTACCTTGCCATCAAGAGGAATTTTTTCTCCTGCTTTAATTACAATAATATCTCCAATTTGTACTTCATCTGGGTCAACTTTGACAAGTTCATCACCTTTTTTAACATTTGCATAATCTGGTCGAATATCCATAAGGCTTGCAATTGACTTTCTCGACTTGCCAACTGCATAGCTTTGAAACAGTTCTCCAACTTGATAAAACAGCATAACTGCAACACCTTCAGGATACTCACCAATAAAAAATGCACCAATTGTTGCAATACTCATTAAAAAATTTTCATCGAAAACTTGACCTTTAAAAATATTTTTTACAGCTCTTTTTACAACATCTCCACCTACAATAATGTAACTTATTATAAAGAGAGCAATCTGTAACCATTCGTTATTTAAACTAAGCAATACTGCTGTAGCTAACACGGCTGCACCAATAATTATTCGCCATAGTCGTTTTGTCATACTAAATAGCCTCCTTTAAGCCTTTTTCATAGTTGTATCGGGTTCGATTTTTTTAACTATTTTTTCGGCCTCTGCTATTATTTTTGGCATTTTTTCATCCTCACCATCAATAACGAGTTTTGTGGTCATAAAGTTAACAGTAGCTTCTTTCACTCCATCAAGCTCATTAATAGCCTTTTCCATTTTTGCCGCGCAATTTGCACAATCTAAACCTTCAAGTATAAATTTCTTTTTCATTATTAAATCCTCCTAAATATTATTTGTAATTTTATTTTGAATACTACAAGTCTTTTTCAAATTTTCTTGAAGCATTGCTCATTTGAAATGAAGACTTAAATATATGCCCAAATATCTTCAAAAAATATTCTATTCTACCGCATTACTACTTCTCGTTGATATGAATTAGACCTTGGTCAAATATTTCTCTTACATGATCATCAACTAATGAATAATATACTACCTTGCCTTCTTTTCTGTTTTTCACTAAATTAGCTTGTTTTAAGACTCTCAGCTGATGGGAAATTGCTGATTGTGTCATGTTAAGTAATACAGCGATATCACAAACACACATTTCAGCTTCATGTAAAGCCCATAATATCCTGATTCGTGTTGAATCTCCAAATACTTTAAATAATTCTGCTAGATCATAAAGGCTTTCTTCTTGAGGCATTTTATCTCTAACTTGATTTACAATATCCTCATGAATTACATTGCAGTCACATCTTTCAATTGAATTAAATTTTTTAGTCATATTATCACCTCTTTTTAAATCATTTTATCTGATTACTTGAACAAGCATTCATGCGTTGTATATTTATTATATTATTATTTTTCTCTTGTGTCAATAGTTATATGAGCATTCATTCAAGTGTTTTTATATTATTTAAAATATCTCAAAAACATCTACTACGACATTAGTGCAGTCCTTTCTCGGTATCCTGTTCCATACATATCCTTTAAACAATTCCTTAAAAATAAAGACTTCTCCTTCGTACAAGTTTTCGGTTTCTTTAATAGCTTCATCTAACAGCTTATTACATCACTCATGTGGTCAACTCCTTATCAATAAACTTATAAACAACATTTTTGATAATATCACATGTATAAATCATGTAAAAGTCAATGCAAAAACCGCCAATCAAGAGAACCTAACTCTTAATTGACGGTTTATATTAGTATTAAATCATACTTCCTTTTCAATTCCAGATTTAAAGCATATTACAAAGTGGTCATCATAAACACTAACATTCTGGATAATCTTCCTTCATCATAACGTGTAACCATTACTGGAACATAAGCTATAAATTTCGTCTTTAAAATGTCCGTTATTTGCAGTTAATATGTTGGGTACATTTTCTAGCACAAAATACTTCGGTCTAACAACACTAACTACCTCAAAAAAATATTTAAATAAATAATTACGTGGATCATCCATTATTTTTCTTTTCCCTTTCTGAGAAAATCCTTGACAAGGTGGTCCCCCAACAATTACGTCTATATTTTTATACTCATTAAAAACATCATCAATATCTAATTTTGAAATATCTTCATTAATCATTTTCACTTTAGGATGATTTTTTTTATAAGAATTAGCTATAGAATAGTCAACTTCATTTGCTAAAACAATTTCAAATCCTGAGTCAAAAAATCCTTTATATAGTCCACCAACTCCAGAAAACAAATCAATAACTTGTCTTTTCATCTTCTACCCTCATATTCGCTAATTTAGCATATTTTTCTTCTAATTCAACACCAATAAAATTTCTATTTAATCTATAGCTTGCAATTGCAGAAGAACCGCTTCCTAGAAATGGATCTACTACTAAATCGCCCTCATTTGAAAGCAATCTTATAAAATGTTCGAATAATATAATTGGCTTTTGTGTTGGATGTTTACCTAATTTCTTTTCCCTAGCAGTCGTGACAGATGTTTCAATATAGTCTAGAACCAATTTACCTTTATTATTGAATGTTCCTGTTTTTGTTTTATAAGTAAAATATATCCAGCACTCATTTGAATTAACAAAATGTAAATTCATATTTCTAGGCATTGGATTTGTTTTGTGCCAAATTCCAGTGGTTTTATAATAAAAACCAAATTTATTTGCTATTTCAACAAGAGTTTCAACCCTTAATATTGACATAAAAACTATCATGGAAGCACCATTCTTAAGTATCCTACTTGATTCTTTAAAAACAATCTCATATGGTCTTTCCAATCATTAAAATCTAAATCATCCCAACCAGCAGCACCAAAAAAATTAGAACGCATTTTTTGTAGATTTGTATCTCTCCCGTTCATGAAATTCGCAATATTATATGGAGGATCTGTAATAATTAAATCAACCGTAGATGAGTCTAACTTCCTCAATTCTTCTATGCATTCTCCATTTATTATTTCAATCATTTTTAATACACTCCATAATTTCTGATATGTCGCAATCCAATGCATCACAAATTCTGAGCAAAATATCGGTAGTTACATTCTCACCATTCTTTAATTTATAAAATGTACTCCTACTTACATTTGCTTTTTCCATAAGCTCATTATGTTGCATATCTAAATCAATAAGAAGAAGTATTTATACAACAAATATAATAGAAAATTATAATAAACATCTAAAAAAAGGAATTAAGAAAAAAGAACAATTCCCTAATGAACAATCTCTAAACAGATATGTTTGTGTATCAGCATGTGAATATAACGTAAAATATGTAGGTATATCGCACTATGGCTTTAGTATGGCGAAAGAAGAATTAGAGAATATGATAGAAGAAATATATATATACTAGCTTTTATTCCCTTCTAGAGTTTAGATGTTTCTATGATTTTGTCAAGAACAAGGGCAAGCCTTCTTTGAATTCTTGACAAAATCTCTCGAAAAATCTTATTAAACTCTAAGAAATAAAAGCCATAAGAACTAATAAAATTATAAATAGTTAACTTTATTTAAAACCTCAGATTATGTTTACACAAAAATCTTGACACTGCCTTATCCTTCCTACGTCGATATAATTACTATTA
>NZ_KQ959965.1 GCF_001553035.1 Gemella haemolysans | reverse complement strand
AGATAGATACCTCGTTATTGGACGCTTACATTGCAACTATTGACCAAACACCTTCAAGTAAAACAAATCCCCATTGTTTTCCGATAAATGCATCTATTCCTAAAATTAGAGCACCAATGGCATTTAGTAATAGATAGTTAAGAGAAGTTGTCTTAAGTTTTCCTAATTGACTAAATACAAATCCTATTAGTATTAATAGTGATCCTAAAACTTGTACAATAATACCCATCTTTAACCTCCTAATTTTTAGTAACTTTTATATTTTACCTCAATAGAAGATATAATTCAATACTAATCATCAAGTTTATCAATATTTTGCTTAATAATCTTTTTTGATTCATTAATGTATAGCATTGATGTATCACTGTTAGAATGTCCCATTTGAGTCATAATTATTGGTATATTACCATTAGTTTTTAAAGCTAGTTTTGTACCGTAACTGTGTCTTAATTTATGAGGAGACATTGGAACATTAAAAGCATCTGTATATTTCATTACTAATTTTTGAATAGCTCTTATTGATAGTCCTGTTTTGTTTTTACTAATAAATACATAATCTTCTCTATTAAGTTTAAAAGGTAGGGAAGTAATGTATTCGTTTAGTCTATCTAAAGCAGATTTGGTTATTATTACTGTGTCAACTTTATTACCTTTTCTGATAACATTAATTTCGCTATTTAGAAAGTCTATGTCTTTTACTTTTAAATTAGCAAGTTCGTTAACACGAATACCACTCTTTAAAAATAGTGTTAGTATAGCTAAATCCCTGGCTTTGTCTCTTAAGAAAAATGATTTACCGTGATTAGACAAAGTCTTTTCATATTCAAATTCAACATACTGTAAGAATTCTTCATCTTGAGAATCTAAAAATATCTTTTCTGATATTTTCTTTGATCTTGAAGACAATGTTTCTTTAACACGATTAATCGGGATTTTAAGCATAACATTTCTTTCGAAATAAGCTTTACCTTGCTCAGTTTCACTCGTTACTGTAAGGAACTTATAAAGTGACCTCATAGCAGCTTTATAGTTATTTATAGTAGTTTGACTACGGTATTTACCATTAACTTGTTCACGAGATAGACTCTTAAAATAACTTTCCATTTCTTTTTTTGAAATATTTTCTAATGTAGAAAGACTGACATCTTTAATGAGTTCGGCATCAGATATAGTTTCTCTGATAGTCCAATTTAAAAAGTTCTTATAGGTTTCTAAATATCTGTGTAAAGTTAACGGAGATAAATTGTCATAATATGTATCAATAAAATCTTCTATGTAATCAGGAAACTCTGGAAGTATTTTGTTGATTTTTTGTTTATAATAATCACGTTGATTCATTGGTATTACTACATTCTCCTTAATTTTATAAATTATACATATAATATGTATTATGCGAACAATTATATTATATCATATTTGGCTGGTTCTTTCAATATATGTTTGTCCTCTAATATTTTAATCTTATAATTTTATTTTCTTACTATTAGTTTTTAAGTATTATTATTTTAAATTAATTTTGTATCAAAATATGATATTGTATATTGTATTTCTTAATATTAAAACTAATTACTGTGTTTTTTTGTTTTTTGTCCTCTATAAAAAATATCACCTATTTAAATGCCGTATAAGCGTCCTAAAATTATTTTTTGTATAATTATACAAAAAGAACTAAAAACGCTCAGAATTGATTTAAATGCCTGTTCTTGGTATTTTTCTCATTTTTATATTATTTATCATTAAATTAATGTAAAAAGCTATCTAAGTTTCCTTAGATAGCTTAAAGTTTATCGCTTAATTATACACGCTCAACTTTTCCAGATTTTAAAGCTCTAGCAGAAACCCAAACTTTTTTAGGTTGTCCGTCTACTAAAATTGTTACTTTTTGTAGATTAGCTTTGAATTTTCTTTTATTTGCGTTCATTGCGTGTGAACGAGTATTTCCTGAACGAGCTTTACGTCCAGTTACGTAACAAACTTTTGCCATGAATTAATCCTCCTTTTGGAAATAGTTTATTCATAACATTTACTACATACACAACTAATAATATAACATACCTTAACATAAATAGCAAGTAAAAACTTTAATTTATAATAATTTTCTTTATGCAAACGATGTTATAAACAATATTATAATAAACGCTATGACAGAAGATACTGTTGTTCCTAGTGTCCAGGTCTTAAATGTAGTTTTAAAATCTAAATTCAAATATTGTTTAAATAGCCAAAATCCAGGATCATTTACATGTGAACAGAACATACTTCCTGCCGTGATGCTTAGCATTATAAATACTGGTGAGTAACTTACAGTACCAACTAGTGGTTCGACAATAGCAAGTGTTGTTATTGCAGCTATTGTAGCACTACCTAATGATATTCTTAATATGGCAGCTACTAGGAAACTAATAACAATTGGTGATAGATTAAGACCATTAGTCAGTCTAACAATTTCATCAGTAACTTTAGAATCAACTAATACTTGTTTTAAACCACCTGCAGCACCATTAATTAGTAACACTACTGCAATTGTTTTAAGAGATTGGCTTAGTAATGGAACAATACTTCTTATTCTTAAATGTTTTGTTATCATTAATTCAATAATAGCTATTAATAAACTTATTATTAATGCAGTAACTGGATTACTTATAATTGTTAAGATACCTTTTATTGTTTCTGACAAATTAGGTATACCTAAAGCTATTGTAGGAATCGTAATTAAAAGTACTGGTAATAACATTAATAAGATAGCAAAAGAAGTACTCATAGTTTGATTTTCAATCTTTAGAACGCTTATATTCTTTTCTTTAGTATCTGAACTAACTCTTGTTTTTACTAAATTAGAATTAGTTAATAGTAAACCACCAATAAAAGCTGTAGGAATAGCAACAATTAACCCATAGTAAAATACTTCGGCCATATTTAAATTGAATGTTTTAGTGATAATACTCGGACTAGGGTGTGGTGGGAATAAAGCATGAATAGTTAAAACCCCTATACTTGCGGGAAGGGCTAAATATATCTTATCTAGTTTTAACTCCTTTGCTACTGCAAGAATAATTGGAATTACTAAAATAAAAGATACATCAAAGAATAAAGAAAAACTTATACACATTCCAGCTATAAGTAAGCCTAATTGGATTCTCTTAAGTCCAAATACACTAATCATTTTCTTTGCCGTAATCTCTACTGCACCTAATTCTTCCAATATTTTACCAAACATTGCTCCTAGACCTAATATTAATGATAAATGTCCTAGAAGAGATCCAGTCCCCTTCTCTATAGAATCTATCAATTTATTAGCGGGAAGTCCTAAAAATAATCCTAGAATAATAGCAACTATTAATATTGATAAAAATGGCTCAAAATGTAATTTTGTTATTAAAAATATAAGAGCACTAATACCAATAAATACTAACAATAACTTATAGGAATAATTTCCTAAAAAAAATGCTAATGAAGAGTAGACTATTAATCCTAAGACAATAAATATCTTATCTAATTTCATTATATTCTCCTTAATTTTCATTAGGTAATTATAACATTATTAATATAGATAAGTAAAGATAAACGTTTTATAATTTATTTTTTTAAGATATCAGCTATTTTTTCAAATGTTCTAGAATTTCGTATAGTAATAGAATTATAGAAACTTTCTTTTATTAAATACTTATGATAGGAAGTTTTTAAGTAGCTTGTTTCGTTGGATTTACCCCAGAACACGGCACATTTACCAAAATGAACAGCTTCATCTTGTAGAGGCATTTTTTCTATACGTGCTCTCATAATTGAATAGTCTATTTCATTAGTATAGAATAATACATCTTTTCTATATAAATCGTTAAACCACCAACTCGGTAAGTTATCTAGTTCCTCAAGATACTGACTCTTACTAAGTATTACTTTATTAATTTTAAATGGATAAGTATTCAATATTATTGATATGTTTTGATTAATAGTTTCGATACTATCAGAAGTATCAAATATTATATTACCACTATTTATATATGAAATTACATTGGTATAACCTAAATGTGATATCATCTCTTTAAATTCAGCCATTGAGACTTTATTCTTACCACCGACATTGATGCCACGAAGTAAAAGTACGTATTTCATTAGTTTCTCCTTTTATAAAAAATTCTCTATCATCGAAATAATAGAGAATTTTATTATTATTATTCTTAAATTATGCTCTTGATACGTAAGAACCTTCAGCAGTATTGATAACTAATACGTCTCCTTCTTTAACGAATAGAGGTACTTGTAAAGTGTATCCAGTTTCAACTGTAGCAGCTTTCGTAGCTCCTTGTGCAGTATCACCTTTAACACCAGGTTCTGTTTCAGTTACAGTAAGTTCTACTGTTGTTGGTAAGTCAATTCCTAAGATTTCATCACCGAACATTAAGATTGAAACTTCCATGTTTTCTTTTAAGAAGTTTAATTCATATTCTAATTGTGCTTCAGGTACTTCGATTTGCTCGTAAGTAGCGTTATCCATAAATACATAAGCTTCACCAGTTGAGTAAAGGTATGACATTTTTTGGTTGTTAATTTGAGCTTTTGCAACTTTTTCACCAGCTCTGAAAGTTTTATCGTTAACAGCACCAGTACGCATATTTCTTAATTTAGAACGTACGAATGCAGCTCCTTTACCAGGTTTAACGTGTTGGAATTCCATTACTTTCCAGATATTTCCATCAACTTCGATAGTAACTCCAGTTTTAAAATCATTAACTGATATCATTATTGTATTTCTCCTTTAAATTGTATTAATATTATTATAAATAAATTCTTTTTTAAAATCAAGGTATAAACTAATAATTTTAGTGTAATTTATACAAAGAAAATAAATAAACATTTTTAGTTTACATAAATATATTTATGTAAACTAAAGTTATTTACTTTCTTTTACAGCTTCTACCATGTAGATTCTATTACCTTTTTTAATAAACTTATCTTCATACTCAGTATGAACATTATCTTCTTCATATACACTATTAGTTAAATCTAATGAAAGTCTATTAAAAGTAAATCCATATTTAGCATAGCTCATTACACTGTATTCAAATAAACCTTGATTGTCAGTTTTTTGAACTATTGTTTTGTTTCCATTTAAAATAGCTTCGTAACAAGCTAAAAACGTATGGAATGTTAAGCGTCTTTTCTCATGTCTTGTTTTAGGCCATGGATCAGAGAAGTTAAGATATAATCGATCAACTTCACCTTCAGCAAAATACTCTAATAGATCTTCAGCATTCCCTGAGATAAGCTTTAAGTTTTCTCTATGAGTTTCTTCAACTTTATCTAATAGAAATGTTAAGACAGTTGGTTGTGCCTCCATAGCTATAAAGTTAATTTTTGGGTGTTTTTCAGCAAGTGTATGAATAAACTTACCTTTTCCACTTCCTATTTCTAAGTGTATTGGATTATCATTTCCAAAAATTTCTTTCCATTTTCCTTTATTATCCTTAGGTTGTAAAAATACAACTGGACTATTCTCTAGACGCTCTCTAGCATCTGCTCTATTTCGAACTCTCATTCATGCACCTTTCTATTTTAATTCTATTGTTTTATTAAATAATTGTTTGTTTTCTAATACTTTATCTTTTGAGCCTAATACACAAGTATATGATTTAGATTTGATATTTTCAAATTCTGTTGCTAATTTTCTTAAATCTTCTACTGTTGTATTCTTTATTTCATTTACAAGTTTATCATAAACTTCAAATGGAGAATTTGTGATGTACTTGTTTAATGAATATGCAGCTTGCGCACTTGGTGACATTAGAACATCTAATGAATTTAGTGTACCTATAATATATTTATTAAGATCTTTTTCATCAGCATCAATATTGGCTACGTAGTTATTAATATTATAATATATCTCTAGAGTTTCCGTTAAGTTTGGATCACGATATGACCATAAATTAAAATCACCAAAAGCATTAAATATCACTCCAGAACCATAGGCTCCATTTTTTACACGGACATTATTCCATAAATAATCTAAGCTTAATATATGTCTTAGTACTAAGTGTGTACCAGTGTAATCATTTATATTATAACCAGCACCAACGTATTGAACTAGTGAATCAAAGTAAAAACCTTCAGAATAACCTTGTTCTTCTAATTTAATTTCAAGACCTTTTTGTTTATCTAATTCACTAGGGTATTTAGCTAAATATGAAGATATAGTTTCTTTGAAGTTAGTATATTCTTCTTTATTACCGACAAAGTTAACTAATAATCTAGCTTGATTAAAAATTAGACTTGTAACAGTGTATAACTGTTCTTTAATTTTATCACTATTTTGCTCATAGTTATTTACTAATTCACTTATAAACAAGTAGAAATCATATTCTCCATGATATGAAGCAAGTTTACTTTGAGGATTATAGAAACCACTAATACGACGTGCTACAAAAGCATGTCCAGAATTTTTAAATCTACTTTCTAGCATTAACTTAATTTCTAAGAGAACATTGTATAGTGCTTCTTTATCTTCAAAATCTGCATAAAGTGTAGTTTCATCTAAAATCTTAGCTAGTTCTCCAGCTTTTTCTACTAAATTCTTAGCACTGATTATGAATTTCATTTCACATTCTTCACTCTTATGTTTTCTAAAAACATCTACATAAGAACTAATACCACCAAGATTTGCACCTATTTCTTTTATAACCTCAGCTTCAGTTTTATTTTTTGTATTAAAGTTAAATAATAAATATGATAATACTGATGCATATTGTAACTGTTCAATTTCTAAATCACTTATGTCAAATAGTAATTTAGAATACGAAATACCATTAGTCACAGTATCATAGTGTGAAAAATTTATACCTTTGTATTCTTCAAAGAATGTTTCTTCAAATGGATTTTTTAGCTCTACTTCTTTAGCATCAACACTTTTAATTTTTTCTAAATCTTCTTTTTTATCGGTACTATGTTGCCATTCCTGTAGAGACTTAGTATTTTTAACAATGCTTTCTAATTCAGTTTCTGATAAAGTAGCTTTATATTCAACTAAATCTTTTTCCTTATTTTCTTTTTCTAATGTCGGAATTAAGTGTAATATAGCTTGTTTATTATTTTCAATTAGAAACTGTTTAGCAAGAGTTTCGTATTGTTTATTAACGCAATTTTCTTGTAAATGAGAAATTACGTTGTCTAAATCAAATGCATCTAATATATTATCTTCGCTATATAACCATGTTCTTAATAATCTAATAGCATAAGATACACCCTTAGGTGACGAAGTTTTATTGATCTCTTCCTTGATAGAAAAGTTCTTTTTGTTAATTGAAGCTTGAACTTGCTCATAATCAAAGCCTTTATCAATAATACCTTTTAATAAAGATTTATATTCTGCATCAAGACTTTCTAATTTATCATCGCTTACGTATTTAAAGATAATTGAGTATACAGTTTCTTTACGATCTTTTTGAACGTAACTATATACATCTTCACAAATATTGTTATCAATGAAATATTTTCTAAATTCTGTATTACTACTTCCAAGAAGAATATCATCTATTATATCGATATTCTCGATTTTACTAAACTCATTACTATCACCAAGAATATAGTTATAAGCTACATAAGCTTTATCTTTTACATCTTCGTTAAAATATGTACGTTTAACAATATCCTCAGTAAAGTTTTCTTGAAGTGATAAGTTATAATCGCTATAGTCTTTATAGTCGTAATTATTTAGATAACTATCAATATGATTCAGATATTGTTCAACATTTAAATCACCATATAAAAAGATATAGCTGTTGCTTGGGTGATAATTATAATTATAAGTCTCTAAAAATTCTTCTTGTGAAATTGAAGGGATAGCTTCTGGTTTTCCTCCATAAGAATATTTATAAGAAGTATCACTAAATAGATGTTCCGTTACATATTGATCTAGTACTTCATCTACTGATGAATAAGCACCTTTCATTTCATTGTAAACAACACCTTTATATATCAGTTCATCTTCTTTATCTTCAAGATGATAATGCCATCCTTCTTGGGCAAGTATATTTGGATTGTTTTTTAGATTCGGATTAAATACTGCATCTAAGTATATATCCATCAATATTTCTAAGTCTTTTTCATTTTTAGATGATACTGGATACATAGTTTTATCAGGAAATGTCATTGCATTTAAAAATGTATTAAAAGAACCTTTAAGTAGTTCTACAAAAGGTTCTTTTACTGGATATTTCGCTGAACCACATAAAACAGAATGTTCTAAAATATGAAAAATACCATTATCATTATAAGGAATAGTTTTAAAACTAATGCTAAAACTTTTATTTATATCATCATTTTCAAAGAAAACTAATCTAGCACGAGTTTTTGTATGCTCATAAAGATAAGCATTTGTATTTATATTTTTTAGATATTTCTTTTCTATAAGTTCAAATGTCATATTATTTAATTATTATAGTAGATTACATTTTTAGTAATGTAAGAACGTCATAACCTTGTAGTTTGTCCATACCGTTTAAACCATCTAATTCGATTAAGAACGCAATACCTACTACGATTCCTCCTAATTCTTCTACTAATTTAATAGTTGCTTCAATTGTTCCACCTGTAGCTAATAAATCATCAGTGATTAGAACACGTTGACCTGGTTTAATTGCATCTTTGTGCATTGTTAAAGTGTTACTTCCGTATTCTAAATCATATTCGTATGAAATAACTTCACGTGGTAATTTATTAGGTTTTCTTACAGGAACGAACCCTATACCTAGTGAGTAAGATACAGGACATCCAATAATGAAACCACGAGCTTCTGGTCCTACTACTACATCAACTTGTTTTTCTTTTGCATAGTTTACAATTTGATCTGTAGCGTACTTATACGCTTCTCCATCCGCCATTAAAGTAGTAATATCTTTAAAGCTAATTCCTTCTTTTGGCCAATTTGGTACGATTGAAATGTATTTTTCTAAATTCATTTATTTTTATTTTCTCCTAAATGTTTTCTTAACTCAATTATTATACTATAAAATAAGAAAATAAGCAATTTATAATACTGTTATTATAAGCTGGAAAGCGATAATCCTAAATACTATCTTTTTAATTTATTAGTGTGATAAAATAAAGTATATAATATTTAACGTGGAGGTTAAAATATGAAATTTACATTCTCAGATTCAGCAATTGAATACATATTAAAACAAATTAACAAATCTAATGAGAATACATATGATATAATAATAGACTATGCAGATGGAAATAGTCCTTATAATGAAAATATAAGTGGTTGTCACTGTCAAGTATACGATAAGTATAGAGTATTAATAGTGAGTAAAAATGATGTAAATATTAAGTGGAATAAATATGATAAACAGGTTGAATCTAATCTTGGATCTGTATACTTCCCTTCTTACTATGAAATGATGTTTGATAAAAACAATGTTTTTGACTATAAGGATTTTACTCTTAATTTAAAAAGTGAAGCAGGAATAATTGCTGATCAAGTACAACTAATTATTAAATTATAGTTTAAGTTAATTTTAATAAACTTTGCTAATATATACTCTATTATTAACAATGAAAGGAGAATAATTTGAAATCTTTTCTTAACAGCAGAAAATTAACCTTTATACTATTTTTTGTGTATTTATTCATACTTTCTTGGGTAATCGTGGCCAAAATGGATTGGAATTTATTAAAAAGTAGTAATCTTTCTTGGATAAATCATCCACGAGTTCTACTTCATCCAGGAATAACATGGAGAACAGTTAACTTAATACCATATAGTCATTTTGATATTGTGGAAGTACTGTTGAATATTCTTTTCTTCATACCATTTAGTTTCTACATAAAGATGTTATATCCCAAATCTTCAGGTTTTAGAGCGATAATATTAGCATTTATATTGAGTTTGACTTACGAATCAATACAGTATGTACTGACTATTGGTTTTCCTGATGTAACAGATTTAATTGATAATACTCTAGGAGCGATTATTGGAGTGATTATTATCAACATTATTTCAGTTATCTTTAGAGAAAAATTAAGAATATATATGAATGTTATATTAATACTAGTTTCTGGATACATTATTCATGACATTCTTTATCTTATAATTTAATACAAAAAACGATAGATTCTAAATTAAAATCTATCGTTTTTGTTTTTTATAAAAGTAAATTAATCTACTTTATCTTTTTCTTCTAAATCCTAATGTAGCTAGTACTACTCCTAGTAATCCTAATAATGCAGCTCCTGCACTATTCTCAGCTAGACCAGTTTTAGGAAGTATATTGTTAAATCTTTGTGGAAGTGAATTTTGTTCTTTTTCACCTTTATTTTCTGTATCAGATGTGTTAATAGTATCATTATTTAATCTGTTATAAGGATTATCGTTCTTAGCTTCTTTAGCTCTTGAAACAATAGTATATGTGCTAAAGTGATCTGTATAGAATGTTAGTTTTCCATCACTGTAAGTACTTTGAACTTTCTCTAATTTATCACCATTTACATAGTATACTTCGAATGTTTCATTATCATTAGCAACTACGGTTACAGTAACCGCTCTAGTTTCTCCGTTATTATTAATTACATTTCCTTTATCGTCAGTGAAGAATAAGTCTAGAGTTTTTACTACATTTAGTTTCTCATCAAGATTTTTAACTAATTCTTTTACTTCGTTTACTTTTTGTTCGTTAGAATTTTGAGCAACAAAGTGTATACCAGTAACATCTTTTTCTTTAAATTGAACTTTAACTTCTTCATCACCAGGTAGTTTAGCAATAAGAGTATCAGTTACATTCTTCTTATCCTCTACTGAAGGTGTACTTGGTTGTTCAGAAGGAGACTCTTGAGGCTTCTCTGCTTTAGGTTGCTCAGGAGTTACTTGAGGTTTTTCTTCTGGTTTTGGCTGTTCAGAAGGTGTTGTTTGTGGTTTCTCCTCTGGTTTTGGCTGTTCAGGTGTTACTTGAGGTTTTTCTTCTGATTTAGGTTGTTCAGGTGTTACCTGTGGTTTTTCTTCAACCTTAGGTTGCTCAGCAGGTTTCTCATCTTTTTTATCCTCAACTTTTGGTTCTTCTTTCTTAACATCAGCCTCAACTGTCGTTACAAGTTCAACTAATTTATCGTCGATATTTGTAGCATTTTTTTCGAATAAAGTTTTAGTAATTCTATATTTATCTCCAGCTTTCATATCATTATCAGTAATTTCTGATTTTCTATCATCTTCGTTAGAAACACTTGTTGAACTAAGTTCTTTAACTTCATTACCGCGGATACGTTCTACCTTAGTAACAATATACCAGTTACGACCATAGTCATCACTCTTAAGTAGTTCGGCCATAGGTTTTGTTTGTTTACTTAGGAATTCTTTATATTTTTCTAAACCTTGTAAGATACCTTCTCCGCCATAAAATTCAGAACGACCTCTATACCAGTGTAGAAGATTAAGAATTGTTAATTTTTCATCTTTAGGTTGAATTGTAATCTTATTATCTTTTGCTACAACATTTAATTCAATAGCTTGTTTTTGTGGATAGTAACCTTGTGTTACTTCAGGAGAAATTCCTAATAGTTTTGTATCAGAATCATTATACGGTAATGTTGCTGGTAAATTGTTATTAGCAATATCAAGAATATGTAGACTACCATTTGCTTTAATTAATTCTAGTGGTATATTACTAATTTGGTTATTTACTAATCTTACAGTTGCTTTATTTTTTGCTAGTGTTTTCCATAAATCATCAGATAAACTAGAAATATGGTTGTTATTTAGAGCTAAAGTATTTAATTTAGTGAAATTAACTCCATTTTCTGGAAGTGATGTTAATTTGTTGTTAGCTGCATATAACTGTGTTAAAGAAGTTAAATTAGCAACACTGTCAGGAAGTTTAGTAAGTTCATTGTCAGTTACAGATAAGAATGTTAAACCTGTATTATTTTTAAATAAATCATTTGGAAGTGAAACAATCTTATTATTTGATAAACTTACTGTTTTTAGCTTTTTATTGTTAGCAAATACATTCGCTGGTAATGTTGATAGCCATGATTGACTGAACTCAACAGATTCTAATTCAGAGTTATTTGCAAATAAACCTTCTGGTATATTACCTAAGTTGTTAGAAGATAAGTTCACAGTTTTTAATTTTTTGTTATTAGCAAATAGGTTTTCAGGTAGTTTAGTAACACCATTTCCTCCTAAGTTAATACGCTCAATATTAACTGCATTTTTGAATAAGTCTTCTGGTAATTCACCAAAGTTATTACTATCAGATGAGAATGATTTAACACCAGGTCCCATGTGTTTTAGTAAATCTAAGTTGTAAATAGCACCTTTATCAACTTTTCCATCAATCTCTAATGATCCAATGTTGATATCACCAGTGAAGTTTTTTAATTCATCTTCAGTTACTTTACCATCGTTATTAGTATCTACCCCATTAGCTATTAATTTCTTCTGAAGTAAGTCATCGCTTTTCTTACGTTCTTCATTATTTTTCTCTACTAATTCAAATCCATTCCAGCCTTTTTTAATCTCAGGTTTAAATTTAAGTTTAACAGTAGTATATTTATCAAAGTTTCCTTTATCACTCTCTAAAGATCCCATATAAGAAACTATAACACCACCTAAGTGTACTTGGTCTAGATCTTCAACCGGAAGTGTAAATAACGCTCTGTCGTATTGTCCCGCTGAATTCTTCTCGCCAAAGTTTTCTTTCACACCTGATTCCCATTTACCTTTATTTTGAATGGCAAAATCATATAAACCATGAGCAAATAATGTATTTAACATTGTAATACTCATTTTTCCATCTTTAACTACTAATTTTACATTTTTATCAAAGAATCCTTCTAACATTGAAGTACCTTGTCTTCCATCGGCGTATAAAGCGTTAAATCCTAAAGTATATTCACCATCTTCTAATTTATCAGTAAGTGAATAAGTTTTTTCTTCTTGTTTTTCAGGAGTTTTTTCTGGTGTTGGTTTTTCTTCAACTACTTTATTACCAGTAGTATAAGTTTTACTTTCACTACCGTCATTTGCTTTAAATACAATTGTATTATCTCCATCAAAGTTCCAAGCTTTAAATGCTTTAAGACTTTCTCCACCATCATCGAAAGTAACTATTTGATCTTTCCAGTTTTTACTGAATAGTGATTTATCAAATGCTTTTCCGTTAATAATTACTTCTTTAGTATTTTTAAGAACATCTTCCGCTTTAAATCCATCAACAAGCGAAATGTTTAATTCATCTCCGTACCCGTTCTTTTCTACTTTAGCAACTAAATCTTTTTGAGCATATGATGCGCTAGTAGCTGGCGTATCTTGTTTTGGCTCTGTAGGCTTCGCCTCTTCTTTTTTATCAGTTGATGCTGGATAAGAAATGATAGTTCCATCAACAAGTTTAACCTCTAGTTTATTGCCTGAATCTTTTAAAGCCTTAACTAAGTCTTCGTTAAAGATTCTAATTCCAAGATATTTTGAAGTTTCTACTTTATCTTTGAAAACATCTTTATTTACAGTAGTACCATTTAGAGTCACACTAGCAATTTCATCAACAAAATTATCATAAACTGAAGTGTCAGATAGTTCTAATGTTAAGTGTTTTTCATCTTTCCAGTTTTTACCTTGATCTAATTTAGAAATTGTATATTTAGCATTTGAAACAGGTTTGTTAGAATCAGTAGAAACATCTTTTGTAGGTGTTGAAGCTTCATTACTTGGCTCTACATAACCAGTATCCTCATATGTTGTTTTAGAACCATCTTCAAATGTAAACTCAATTTTGTGCTTATCTTGTTTTTTGTAATGTTCAGTAATAGCTTTATCTGCAGCAGTAACTTGACCATCGTAAAGTTTATAATATTTACTATTTGTATTTTGTTTATCGAATCCGAAATCTTTTCCATCTACTGTAAGTTTAGTTACTTTTGACCAGTAGTTTTTATAAAGATCAGAACCTTCCAAGAAGAAGATTAGAGAATCGTTATCTATTTGTGGTTCTAAGATTTTTAGACCTTCACTAATTAATTTTGGTTTAGCGGTTGGATCTACATATCCTTTATCTTCATATACAGCTTTTGACCCATCTTTAAAAATAAATTCAATTTTATGTTTATTTTGTTTATTATAATGATTAGTTATTTCACTATTATTAACGTAAATAACATTATCAAATAAAGAATAGTTTTTTGAAGAAGATGCCTCACTATTAAATCCGAAGTCTTTTCCATCTATTAATAATTTATCAATTTTATTCCAGTATCTCTTAAATAAAGTATCTGAAGTATCTTGACCTTCAACGGAAATCTCTAGTGATCCACTTGCTCCAATTTCTGGTTCGTAGACTTTAAAACCTGTACTCTGTTGATCTTGTGCATAAACTACATTAGAATCAAGATTTAGTTTAGAATAATTGAAATCAACTGAACCTATACTTAAACAGATAGGTACTGCTAATCCAATTATTAATTTATTATTATATTTTTTATTCATGTTGTTCCTCCATAAAAACAATGATAATCAATATCGATTAATGATAATCATATTATACTACAACAGGATAAAATATACAAGTGAAAACGTTAAAAATAAAAAAAAATTAGAGGTGATCCCTATGAATTTAGCATATAAAATACTGAATTCATAGGAATTACCCCTAGTAAATTTTGTTCATAAATTTGCCACAATGAAAAAATAATTAATATAAATAATTAAAATCTTTTAGTGATTAAATTATAATGTGTCTCGATATCTTCTGGAACTGTAGCATATCCTCTTAGATCATAGTATTCTCCATCTTTTTCCATAACTGCTGTTGGATATGATTCGATCCCAAGATTTAAAGTTCTTATAAAATCAGGGTGAATAGGATTAGAATTTTTAAACGCAATTGTTAATTTTAGAGCAAGATCATAGCTATCTAGTCCATATTTTTCACACAATTCTACATATGTTTGAACATCGCTAAGACTTTTTCCTTCAATAAAGAATTTGCATTGAACGTCATATGCAAAGTGTAAGATTTGTGAATTAGGAATTAGCTCTTTTATCATATCCATAGCAATTGCAGGATGAACAGAGTTTAATACCATTTCACCTTCTTCAAGTATTTCGTTATATTTTTCTCCAAATTCTACATTATACATTTCAGATATTTTTTTATTTCCTTCCTGGAAATATCTATATTCTTTGATTCTTTTACTATTATCTCCAATGAATAATCCACCAGAAATTATTTCAATTTCTACATCTGTATGATTCTCATAAAATTTAGTGAATATTTTATCGAATCCATAACACCAACCACAGTACGCATCCCAAAAGTATAAAATTTTCATTTAAATCTCCTTCTAATTTACATTAAACTTCAAGTATTTTATTAATATTAGTAATACTCTCTTTTAAAAGTAACTTTTCAACTTCAAATATATTTTCCATTCTTATAAAACTTGATGATTTTTTCAAATCAACAGTTTTATAATCTGGATTAAGTATTATAGTGTTATTTACAAAATTAATTAACTCTAGTTCTTTAAAAATTTGAATCATAATTTTTAAACTATCTACATTTGTTTTTAATACCACTAGTAATTGATCTAATTGTTGAGCTACGTTTATTTGTTTGTTATTTGTTGAAAGTATTAGATTAAATAATTTAATTAATCTATTTTTATCAATAAGATATACGTCAGATAAAACTTGTTTCTCTTCACATATTAAAAACACTTTTTTAGGTTTTAGATTTATTATTTTGTATAGATATTCTTTAGAAGTTGGTATATCTAGTAAATAAATATATTCAAATTCCTTGTCTATTAAGCTATCTAAATCCTTATATTGATAGAAATTATTATCTTTATCATCTCTGTGTTTAGAGAGTTTTAAACAATTGGTATCAATATTTGCAATATCATAGTTTATGAATCTCAAATCTTCGAATAAAAATTCTTTAATATGTATATCTATAATATGAGCCTGTAATTTTGTACGACCATTAAAGTTATTTTTATCTATGTTACACAATAAGTCAATAATATCGTTTTTCTCAACTTTATCAAAGGTTACACTGTCTTTAAAAGTAATACAGTCTAAATTTCCAACCTCATCTGCTATTGTTAATCTTAAATATTGTTTTTCAGAACCAAAGTGTGTTTTATTCAGAACCATTGCATTTTCTATTAATACAGTAGGTTTTTCAAAATCCATACCATATGGTTTTAGAGCATCTAATGAATTTAGAAATTGATAACTAATATCTTCTAATGAAGTAACAATATCGATATTCTTATTAGCTTTCAAATCATTATTTTGTTTAAATTCTTCAAATTCCTTATCTAAAAATTCTTCAATCTTTTCAAAATTAGATTTTTCAAAAGAGAAACCAGCAGCCAATGTATGACCACCGAATGCTAAGAATAAATCTGATATTTTGTTCATTGCTATGTAGATATTAAAATCAAAAATACTTCTCGCAGAGCCCTTAAGTACCCCTTCTTTTTCGTTCATAATAAAAACTGGTTTCTGGTATTTTTCAACAATATTCGATGCTACAATGCCTAGTACTCCTTCGTGGTATTCACCAGAAACCATAATAACATTCTTTTGTTTTTTTTCTGAATTTTCAATTTTACTTATTACGTCTTTTACTATATCTTCTGTAACTTGTTTTCGTTGAATATTATATTGTTCAATCTGTTCAGCTAAAGCTCTTGCTGTTACAGGCTCCTCTGCCATAAGAAAAGTTAATCCTAATTTAGCGCTATCCATTCTACCGATAGAATTTAATTTAGGTGCTATATAAAAACCTACAGTTTGCTCATCGATTTTTGTATCTATACCTGATAATTCAAGTAGCATCTTAAGACCTATTCGAGGGTCATCATTTATTAATTCTAGTCCCTGTTTTACAAATATTCTATTTTCATCTGTAATTGAGACCATATCTGCTATTGTACCAATTGCAACTAAATCCAATAAGAAATCAGGGAAGATTTCCAATAATGCGTGGGCTAGTTTAAAAGCAACCCCTACTCCAGCTAATTTCTTGAATGGATAGTTACCTTCTGGATGTTCAGGATGAATTATTGCATATGCATTAGGTATAGTATCTTGAATTTTATGGTGGTCTGTTACAATAACATCACAACCTAATTCATTAGCTAAATCAACTTCTTCTACACCTGCAATTCCGTTGTCGACAGTAATAATTAGAGTTATTCCTGAATCAATAATCTTTGTAAAAGCTTCTTTGTTTGGGCCATACCCTTCCTCAAATCGATTTGGAATATAGGAGGATACATTTGCCCCCATAGATATTAATGTTTCTACTAATAACACTGTTGATGTAATTCCATCTGCATCATAATCTCCATAGACAAGAATTTTCTCTTCATTTTCTATAGCTTCATTTATCCTATCTACAGCTTTTTGCATATCATGCATTAAAAATGGATCATAACCTTCTTCATATTCATCAGAGAAATACTTTTTAACGGAATTCATATCTGTAATATTTCTTGCATTTAATATTTTGGCGATATTTGTAGAAATACTATAAGATTCTAATTCTTTGATAAAATTTTCATCATAATTTGGATATATCCAGTTATATTTTATGCCCATTTTTTCACCTCTTTTCTTAAAAAGTTATCATTTATTCAGTTTTATCTTCTATTTTTTCTTTTGTAAATAATAATTTTTCTGTTCTTTCGTATTTTTTAGCTAAACTTTTATACTTTTGATACCAATAAAAACTGGCTGCTATAATTCCCATAAAAAAACATACGAAGAATAAAATTGTTAAAGGTAATTTAACTGTAAAAAATATAAATGATACCGGTACTGAATTGTAGTTCATAATGAAAAAAGTTATTATAGATACTATTACAATAACAATACCAAACACTTTATACGGTAATTTATTGTCCATTATTCCACCTCTCTTACCATGTTAGCAAATTGTTCTTCATTTATTACCTCAATACCTAATTGCTCAGCTTTAGCAAGTTTAGACCCTGCCTTCTCGCCTGCAATTACTAGATCAGTTTTTGAAGTAACACTTCCAGTAACTTTTGCTCCGTTTTTTTCTAAAAATTCTTTTGCTTCATTTCTCGTTAATTCTACAAGCTTACCAGTTAATACTACTGTTTTCCCAGAGAATATATTATCTGTATTCACTGCATTTATTTCATATTGAGGATTCATTCCAATATTAATTAAATCTTTGATAAACTTAATATTATTATCATCAGATAAATAATCTAAAATAGATTCTGCTGTAATTTGTCCTATATCATCAAGATTAATTAGTTCCTCTAATGTTGCATTCATAAAATTACAAAGGTTCAAATATTTTTCTGCGAGTATTTTTCCTGCTTTTTTACCTACATTCAATATTCCTAGAGCATAGATAACTTTATCTAAAGAACTTTCTTTTGATTTTTCTATTGCGTTTAATAGATTATCAACAGACTTTTCACCCATTCTTTCTAAATCAATAAGTTTTTCTCTGTCTAATGAATATAAGTCTATTGTATGTCCAATAATACCCTTATCATATAAAGTCGCCACTACTTTATCACCTAATCCCTCAATATTTAAAGCATCCCTTGAAGCAAAATGGATTATTCTTCTAATATTTTGATCAGGACAATCAGGATTTTTACATCTAGTAAAAGGATCATTCTCTTTCACATAAGTTTCCTGATGACACGATGGACAAGTAGATGGCATTTGATATTTTGTAGTTCCCTCAGCTCTTAACTCTTTAATAACACGAACTACCTTAGGAATAATCTCACCAGCTTTCTTAACTACTACCATATCCCCAATATGAATATCTAGTTCTTCAATAATATCTTTATTATGTAAAGATGCTTTTGATACTGTAGAACCAGAGATTACAATTGGATCGAGTATAGCAACAGGTGTAATTATCCCTGTTCTACCTACACTAAGTTCTACATCTAATAATTTAGTAGCAAGTTCTTCTTCAGGGAATTTATAAGCCGTAGCCCATCTAGGACTTTTTTGGGTATAACCTATCTCTTCTTGCAGGTTATATGAATTCACTTTAATAACAATTCCATCAATATCATACGGTAAATCTTGTTTGTGTTCGGTCCAGTAGTTA
Source organism: Gemella haemolysans (assembly GCF_001553035.1). Lineage (GTDB taxonomy): Bacteria > Bacillota > Bacilli > Staphylococcales > Gemellaceae > Gemella > Gemella haemolysans_B. Next base: position 56,194 of record NZ_KQ959965.1, on the reverse strand, counting down.
ATATAGTCAATTACTTCATCAATACTTTTACAAAGTTTAAAATTTGGATTTACAGGAAGTTCATATTCTTTCGCTGTATTTAAAGCACTCTCTTGTGAACCAATGCTATCATCGCCAACTATTGAATAAATAAAAGCCGATAACCTTCTTTTTGCTGTTATTTTAGAGTCAAGTTGTCTTAAAGATCCTGCTGCTGCATTACGAGGATTCGCAAATAATACCTCATTATTTTCTTCTCGCTCTTTGTTAAGTATATTAAAAGATTTCTTTGGGAGATAAACCTCTCCCCTAACCTCAAATGATTTTTTATCTTTTAATACTTTTGGAATCGAAAATATTGTTTTTATGTTCTCAGTAACATCTTCTCCGACTGTTCCGTCTCCACGAGTAGCTGCACTTACTAATTTACCATTATCATAGTTAATAGAAATGGCAAGACCATCTATTTTTAGCTCACATATATACTCAACATTTTCACCAGAAACTAATTTTGATACTCTAGCATCAAAATCTATCAAATCTTCAGTAGAAAATGTATTTGATAAACTTAACATCGGAATTTTATGAGTAATTTTCTCAAACTCATCAAGAACTCTATCTCCTACTCTTTGTGTAGGAGAATTTTCTAGTATTAACTCAGGATATTTTTCTTCTAGTTTCTCTAATTGTTTATATAAAGTATCATACTCAGTATCAGTTATTTGCGGATTGTCTTCAACATAATACTCATATGAATATTTATTTAGTAGTGAAACTAGTTTGAAAATTTCTTCTTGAATTTGTTTCATAATTTATTAATCCTTTCTAGTCAGATTAGCATACTCAATTAATAAAGTTTTTACACCAACCTCACTAAATTCAACTTTTACACTATCTGTAGATATGACTAAGACTTTACCTTCTCCAAATTTCTTATGAAGCACAGTGTCACCTACACCATAATTTGTACTAACTGAAGACTTAGGTTTCTCAGAAATTTTAATTTTTGGACTAAGTCTGCTGATAAACTTATTGGCTTGATCTACATTTGACTCAGTACTTTCAAAACTTCCTCCGAATGAAGATTCAAAATGCATTAATTTGTTAGGAACCTCATCTAAGAACCTAGAACGTTTATTCATCTTGATAGAACCAAATTGCATTCTTCTGTTTGCATAAGACATAAATAATCTTTCTTTTGCACGAGTAATAGCTACATAAGCTAATCGACGTTCTTCTTCCATTTTATTCTTTTCGTCAGCGCTACTCTCAGCATCTCTAATAGATGGGAATAAATTCTCCTCTAACCCCATTATGAAAACTACTTTATACTCTAATCCTTTAGAAGCATGAACTGTAGATAGTACTACTGCATCTTCTTGATTCTCATCATCAGAATCAGAAGTAAGTGACATTTCTGAGATAAAATCAATAAGACTATCATTCATATTAGAGAATTGTTTAGCAGAAGATACTAACTCAGAAATATTTTCAATTCTACTTTCTGCATAAGGATCATTAGATTCTTTTAGCATATTTTCATATCCAGAATCTTTATAAATACCAATAATTAATTCATCTATTGAGTATTTATCTATTTCTGAATATTTCTCAATTAGATTTGTTAGTAGTTGGATGTTCGTTACTATTTTTTTAGAGACTCCTACTGCTTCGATATTTTTTAAAGCTTCAAATAAAGAAATACCGTATTGTTCTGCATACTTATCAATTTTATCCATTGAACTAGCACCAACACCTCTTTTTGGTACATTAATAATTCTTCTTAAACTAAACTCATCGGCTCTATTAACAATAACGTTTAAATAAGCAAGTAAATCACGCACCTCTTGGCGTTGTAAGAATTTTAGAGAACCAATTAACTTATATGGTATTCCGAAAGATAAACATGAATTCTCCATTTGACGTGATAGGTAGTTAGCTCGATATAAAATTGCAATATCTTTATAATCGATACCTTCTTTTTTCAATTCAAGTATTTTTTTAGCAATATCATCTGTTTCATCTTTATCATTAGAAGCAGCGTAAACAGATATTTTGCCTCCACCTTTATTTTCAGACCACAATGCTTTTTCTTTTCTATCAGTATTATTTTTAATTACGGCATTAGCAGCATCAAGAATTGTTGAATTAGAACGGTAGTTCTGATCAAGGAACACTAGTTCAACATCGTCAAAATCTTTTTCGAAATTTATTATGTTATCACTACATGCACCACGCCAGCTATAAATACTTTGGTCATCATCACCAACAACACATACATTTTTATGAACAGCAGATAACATCTTAATTAATCTGTATTGAATAACGTTAGTATCTTGATACTCATCAACATGAATATATTGAAATTGATTTTGATAAATCGCTAAAACTTCAGGGAATTTTTTAAATAATACAATTGTTTTAAGCATTAAATCATCAAAATCTAAAACACTATTTTTCTTTAAATAACTTTGGTAGTGTGCATAAATTTCTGCTACATTTTTCATGAACCCAAAACGAGATTGTTCTCTCATTTTTTTTACAGAAATTAAACTATTCTTTGCATTTGAAATTATTTTTAATACGTTAGCTGGTTGATATGCATCTTCTGATAAATCTAAAGACCTAACAATATTTTTTATAATACTTTTTTGCTCACTTGTATCAAGTATTGTAAAGTTTTTATTATATCCTAAAAGTTCTATATGTTGACGTAAAATTCTTACACACATAGAGTGGAATGTATTTATCCAAATATATTTTGAAGTCTCACCAACTAGAGCATATATTCTTTCTTTCATTTCCTTAGCGGCTTTATTGGTAAAGGTAATAGCCAAGATATTATTTTCTAATATATTTTTTTCAGAAATTAAATAAGCTATTCTATTTGTTAAAACACGAGTTTTACCACTACCTGCTCCAGCTATAACCATTACGGCACCTTCTGTTTTTAATATAGCTTTTAGCTGATTATCATTCATATTTTGTACTAAATTCACTATTATTTCTCCTATTCATTCTCTAATAATATTTTATCATATTTTCAAAATAAAAGGGAGTGACTCAAAAATCGTGATTTCAGAGAAATCGATTTTGTCGAGTCACCCCCGCAAAGTTTATCGATATCTAAAAAACTTTTACAAAGTGTGTTTAGATATCAATAAACAACTGCGTCTATGAGTTCTCATATAAACTTTTTTAAAAATTTATGACTTTTGGGGCATCCCCTTTTATTTTCATTTACTATGTATCTAGATTATAAGAATATTGCTATAGCTGAAATAAATCCACTAGCTAATATAATAAAAATCATTAACCATAATACAATTTTAAATAATTTTTTATTCATATACTACTATTCAACCTCACCTAAAGTTTCTATCCCTAAATCAAGTTCATCAATATTATCATTTGATTCTTCTTCGTCTACTGAGTTATTCTTTTTCCCAGTTTTACTCATAATTTCATCCCTTACTAGGCCGTAAATTTCATTATATAGTTCTTCATTTTCTTCGAATACTTTTTTAACATTTTCACGTCCTTGACCTAATCGCTCTCCATTATATGAAAACCATGATCCAGATTTGTTAATAATATCTAAGTCAACTGCAAAATCAAGAGTTTCTCCGATTTTTGAGATTCCTTCACCGAACATAATATCTACTTCAGCAACTTTGAATGGTGGAGCTACTTTATTTTTTACAATTTTTATTTTAGTTCTATTACCTAAAATTTCACTATCAGCACCTTTAATTGCTTCACCTTTACGTACATCGATACGTACAGTTGAGTAGAATTTTAATGCACGTCCACCTGTTGTAACTTCAGGACTACCAAACATAACTCCAACTTTTTCACGAAGTTGGTTAATAAATAGTGCAATAGTATTAGCTTTATTTATTTGACCAGTTAATTTACGAAGAGCTTGTGACATAAGTCTAGCCTGTAAACCAATATGGTTAGCTCCCATTACTCCATCAATTTCAGCTTTTGGTACTAATGCAGCTACTGAGTCAATTACAATAATATCAATTGCACCAGATAAAATAAGTTTTTCAGCGATATCCAGTGCTTGTTCACCACTGTCAGGTTGTGATAAGAAGAATTTACCAGGAGTAAAATCAACCCCTAATGCTTTAGCATATTCAATGTCTAAGGCATTTTCAGCATCTATGAATGCTGCTATTCCTCCAGTTTTTTGTACCTCAGCAATCGCGTGTAGTGCAATTGTTGTTTTACCTGATGACTCTGGACCATATACTTCAACAATACGTCCTTTTGGATATCCGCCTATTCCTAGAGCTGAATCAATTGCTAATGATCCTGAAGATACTGCTTCTACTTTAATTGGATTTTCTGATGAAATATCCATAATAGCACCCTTACCGTATTCTTTTTCTATAACTTTAATAGCTTCATTAATCGCGGCTTGACGTGCTTTTAAATCGTCTTTTTCAATATGTGTAACTTGTTTGTCTTTTGATTTCTTTGCCATTGTTTTTCCTTTCTACTTGTCTCCAATAACAGTAGTTAATGTACCAATTCCTTCGACAGTAATTTTAATTTCATCCCCTGGTTGTAAGAATCTAGGTGGTTTTTGAGCAGAACCTACTCCTGCAGGTGTTCCAGTAGCAATAATATCCCCAGCTTCTAAAGGAACTACTTTACTAATTTCAGCAAGAACATCATCAATTCTAAATAGCATCTCAGATGTCATAGCATTTTGTTTGATTTCTCCATTAACTTTTGTCACAATACTCATAGATTCTGGTGAGCTAACTTCGTCTTTTGTAACTAAGTAAGGCCCAACAGGTGCTGATTTTTCCAATGATTTCCCTAAGAAAAATTGACCGTGTTTATATTGTAAGTCTGTAGCTGTGATATCATTCAAAATTGTATATCCGAAAATATAATCTAAAACTAGAGGTTTTAGTATGTTTTTCCCTGGTTTTGCTATTACTACAGCTAGTTCCCCTCCAAAATCTAAACTATCTGTAATATCCTTATGAGATGGCACTACTTCATTATTTCCAGCTAAAGCTGTTGTAGCTTTTGTAAAGATAAGAACATCTTTAGGAGTTTTTGCCAACTCATCACCAAGTTCATTAACATGAGCTTCATAGTTGTGACCAACACAAAGAATATTTTTTGGTGTTCTTGTAATTGGTGAACGCCAAATTATTTTATCAAATGGTACTTTATAGTTATCAGCATTACTGCTTTCTTCAACTAATTTTAATACTTTTCTAACTTTTTCTATAAACGAAACACCATATATTTCAATTGCTTCTCTTAACGATTGTGGAATAGTTTCATTATTATCAAAGTCTTCAAGTACTTTAATTAAGTCCCATGCACTTTCTTCACGTTTTACTTTTACTCCATATAATTCTTTATCGTTATAACTGAATGATAAAAATTTCATAGTTGCCTCCTCGACTTTTATAATTTCTTTACGTTATTATACCATACTTTTAAGAATATTACTATAGAATAATTCAAAAAAATTAAGTTATCCGTATATTTTATCTAATTAAAATATGGATAACTTAATTAATTATAATTTTTTCTTTAAATTTTTTATTACATCTTTAGGAATGCCTAGTTTTAAGAGTTTCTCATCTGGTGCATTCTTAATTTCTTCTAATGAAGAAAATGATTTTAATAATAAGTTCTTTCTAACTTTTCCGATGCCTTGTATATCATCAAGGCTAGATTTATACATATTTTTATTCTTTGTCGCTCTATGATAAGTTATGGCAAACCTATGAACCTCATCTTGTATTTGCTTTAAGAATAAATATTCTGCTGATGTCTTAGGAAATTCTATAATCTCATAATCATCAGTAATAATGTACTCAGTAATATGTTTGTCATTTTTCGCTAACCCAATAATCTTAATTTGTTTTAAACCAAGCGTATTATGAACAACATCAATGGCTACATTAAGATGGTTCTTTCCACCATCGACTATTAATAATTCCGTATTAGTCTTCCTATCTTTATAATTCCTATAAAGTACTTCTTTCATAGTTTGAACATCATTAATTCCCATAGATTCATCAATTTTAAATTTTCTATAATTGTAAGTATTCTTTTTCCCATTAGTGAAATTTACTTTTACAGAAACTGCATCTACCCCCATTATATTAGAATTGTCAAAGGCATCAATGCTATTGATAGAATTTACCCCTAATTTTTCAGCAATATTATTAAGTGTAACTTGTAATTTTCTTTCTTTAAGTTCTTCAATAGCAAGATTATTGTTTAAGTAATAAGTTGCATTTTCTTTAACTGTATCTAATATTTTTCTATGATTACCTCTTTTCGGAATTATAACTTTACAATCTACTACATCAGAAAGGAGATTACCATCAAGTTCATCAATATATATTTCTTTCGGGAGTTTGTTCAGAGCGTAGTATTGTAATAAGTAAGAATATAAAATCTCTTCAGGCGTATCGTATAAATTAAAATATTCTACTTTACGTTCTATAATATTACCTAATCTAGATAAAAATATTTGGATACATATATAATCATTATTAAAAGTAAAGCCAATATAATCTCTATCTACATTAGTACTATCTGCAACAACTTGATTTTGAACCGAAACTTCTATTGATTTAATATAATTATGGACTTGTCCAGCTGCTTCAAACTCTAAATTTTTAATGTGCTCTTGCATTTTACTTTGTAAATCAGCTAATATTTCTTTTGTATTTCCTGTTAAGAAAGATTTAATTTTAGAAATCTGTGACTTATAATCATTAGCAGTAATTTTTTTAGCACAAGGACCTATGCACTCACCAATTTGATAGTACATACATGGTCTTTTTTCTACTGGATTACACTTCCTTAATGGATATATTTTATCTAATATTTTCTTAACCTCTGTAGCTGATTTTATATCAACGTATGGTCCAAAATATATATTTTTATTATTTTTTTTATATTTTCTAGTCATCAGCAATCTAGGGTGTTCTTCTTTTGTAATCATTAGGTACGGATAACTCTTATCGTCTTTTAAACGAATATTAAAATATGGTCGATATTTCTTTATTAAATTATTCTCTAATAATAATGCCTCTTTCTCAGAATTAACAATTATATATTCAAGATCTTCTATTTTTGATACTAAAGTCTGCGTTTTTTTATTATGAGTACCTGTAAAATAACTTTTTACTCTGTTTTTAAGATTTTTAGCTTTACCTACATAAATAATTTCTCCAATATTATCCTTATATAAATAACACCCTGGATTATCAGGAAGTAATTCTAGTTTTTTTTGTAATGTTAAATTCATATTAATCACCATATAATAAATTTATAGCTTTTGTGAAAAAGCACAGTTGAAATAAATATCTCCCCTGTGCTTTTATAATCACTAATTAGTTACTATTGTTATTTCTACTATTATTAGAATTATTTCTTGTTGAGTTTTTTCTATTAGTTCTTTCATCATTTGATCTAGAACCTACACTCGAATCATCACTAGATTCATCTCGTGAAGAACTTCTTTCTTTTCCTTTTGAGATTACTATTTCTAGAGATTCATCACTAGGAACTATATTTGATCCAGTTTTGATACTTTGCGAGATAACAATCCCTTCCTCTTTGTCAGAGTATTCTTCTCTGTAAGTAACATTCTTAAATCCATATGATGCAACAGTACTTTCTACAGTTGTGCTATCTTCACCAACAAGATTAGGCATAGTCACTTTCTTTTTACCTGTAGATACTTGAATTATTAATTCTTTTTCTTTTGGTATTATTTCCATACCAGCTCTAATGTTTTGAGAAATAACCTTCCCAGTATCATAAGAATTACTTTCTACTTTCTCAACAGTTATATTTTTGAATCCTAATTTTGAAGCATTTTTCTTAACCGTTTCTTCATCCATACCAACAAAATTAGGCATATCTACTGTTTTTTTACCAGAAGAAACTCTTAGATCAACCTTCGAACCTTTTTTCACTTTTTTACCAGCTTTAGGATCACTGTCTATTACAGTTTTTTCTTTTACATCGTCGCTAGCAACTTCCGTAACATCCCCTACCTCAAGTCCTGCTTTAACTATTACAACTTTAGCTTCTTCTAAAGTTTTATTACGAACATCAGGAGCAGAAACACTATTAGATCCAATAACGTAATTATAGATGAAAAATGTACCAACTACTATGGTAATAATAGCCACTATTGCAAGGAATATATGTTTAGCTTTAGATGTCTCTTCTTTTTCATCTCGTTTACTTACATTATTATAGTTATTCTTTGGTTTATTATTTTGTTGATAACGTCCGTTATTATTTCTATTATCTTGATTATAATCATAATAATACTCATCATCTTCATTGTTATAATCGGCATAATCATATTGATTGTTATTACTACTATTATCTATATATTGAGTTTCGTTATAATTATTTGCAGGTTGTGCAGGGATTTTAAATCCAGTATATTTATTTTCATATAAACGTTCTGGATTAAGAACTGTACTTAGATCCTCAAATAATTCTTTAGAACTAATGTATCTCTCATTAGGATTTTTCATAGTAGCTTTTAAAACAATATTTTTTACACTTTGTGGTACATTCTCTCTATATTTATCGATATCCGGAAGTTCTTCTTGTAAATGTTTTAAAGCAATTGCTACTGCAGATTCTCCTTTAAATGGTATTTGACCTGTAATCATTTCAAATATCAAAATTCCTAATGAATAAATATCACTTTGAGCTGTAGCAACATTACCACGAGCTTGCTCAGGTGATAAATAATATACTGTTCCTAACATTTGATTTGTTTGAGTAAGTGTCGTATCACCATATGCTCTTGCAATACCAAAATCAGTAATTTTACATGTAAGATTATCATTCATTAGAATATTTTGTGGTTTAATATCTCTATGTATTATTCCATTTTGATGAGCATGACTTAATCCAGAAGCTATTTGTTTGGCAATATGAACTATAGTTTCAATAGGAATACGAGGATTTTTTATCATATAATCTTTTAAAGTCATTCCCTTAACATATTCCAGTATTAAATAGTAAAATTCACCTTCATTTTCTACATCATAAATTGATACAATATTTGGATGAGATAAACTTGTTACTGCTTTTGCTTCTCTATTAAATCTTTTAACCGCATCTTCATCATTTGCATCGATTTTAAAAGTTTTAATAGCTACTTGTCTATCTAAAATAGTGTCATATCCTAGCCAAACTGTAGCCATACCACCAGTTCCTAGATGATCCAAAATTTTATATCTATTACAGATAATTTTATTAATCATGGTTTTCACCCCCTAGATTTTTTATTATAGCTACAGAAATATTATCTACTCCACCACGGTTAACACATTTTTCAATTAAATCATCAACAGCAATCGATAATTCATTATTTCTTACAATATTCTGAATTTCATCATTTTCTATCATATTCGTTAATCCATCTGAACATAATAGGAAATAATTATATTTATTTAAATCATCGATAAAAGTATGTAAATCAATCGATTCTCTTGTAGCTAATGCTTGTGTTAGAACATGTCTTTCTGGATGACTTTTTGCTTCTTCTTCAGTAATTGCTCCTGCTGATATTAAGGCCCCAACAAATGAATCTTCAACTGTAACAATATTCATTTCATTATCCTTTGTAAGACCATAAGCACTGCTATCACCAATATTATAAACAACAACTTGTCCATCAAAAATAGCAACCGAAACAATTGTAGTTCCCATTTTCTCATTTTTGTCTTTTGATTTGGTAAATAATTCAGTATTGAACTTTTCAATTCTATCACAAAGCCAGTTTTTCATATTGTTAAAATTAGCAAATGTTAAATCTTGCCACTCTTTTTCTAAAGTTGTGACTATATAGTTACTAGAATATGCAGCATTACTATGACTTCCTACACCATCACAAACAATAGCAATTAATGCTCCTTGCTTGTTCTTCGAAACACTGACAGCATCATCATTTTTTTCTTTTCTTCCTCTATTACTATTATACGAATATACTAGTGGCATCTGGAATTCCTCCTTTTACCTCTTCCTTACGTTCTTTAGCACGAAGTTGACCACAAGCAGCATCAATATCATCACCTTGTGTTCTTCTAATTGTTACATTAACTTTATTTTTCTTAAGAATTTTTTCAAAAGCAAAAATATCACTCTTACTAGTTCTAACATAATTACGTTCAGGTACATAGTTAATTGGAATTAAATTAACGTGGCAATTTAAGCCTTTTATTATTTCCGATAATTTTTCTGCATGTTCTTTTTGGTCATTTACTTTACCCATTAAACCATATTCGAATGTAATACGACGATTCGTAGTTTCTTGGTAATATTTCAATGCTTCCATAAGCTTATCAATATTATAGGCTCTGTTTACTGGCATGATTTTACTACGTAATTCATTAGTGGGTGCGTGTAATGATACCGCAAAATTAATTTGAACTTTTTCATTCGCAAAATCATAAATTTTCGGTACTATACCAGAAGTTGAAACGGTAATATGACGAGCACCAATGTTAAAACTTTCATCACTATTTACTATTCTGATAAAGTCCATCATCTCATCGTAGTTTTCAAATGGTTCACCGATACCCATAATTACAATACTTGAAATACGTTCACCTTTTTTATCTAATTCTTGTTGTACTTTTAGTACTTGTGAAACAATTTCTCCTGCTTCTAAGTTACGTTTTAAACCACCAAGTGTTGATGCACAGAAAGTACATCCAATTCGACAACCTACTTGTGTTGTTACACACAATGAGTTACCATATTTATTTTTCATAAGTACACTCTCAATAGTATACTTATCTTGTAGCTCAAATAGGAATTTCATTGTTCCATCAGCAGATTCTTGCTTAATAATTGTTTTTAGAGTTGTAATCTCGAACTCTTCAGAAAGTTTCTCTTGTAGAGACTTAGGTACATTTTTCATTTCTGAAAAATCTGTAATTCTCTTTTTATATAACCAATCAAAGATTTGTTTTGCTCTAAATTTTTTCTCACCGATACTTACAATATATTCTTCTAATTGATCAAGTCTTATAGAATATATAGACATTTTATCGAAATCTTTTAACCATCTAGACTTTTTATAGCCTTTAAAATCTGAAATTAACATTTTTCCTCCATTTTTTTAGTTTAGCGATAAAGAATCCATCGCAACTATACTCATCAGGTAGTATTTCTAATACACCATTTTCTCGCGTTTTTACAATACTATTATTTAGAGAAATACTCTCTAAACTAAAATCTTTATTCTCTTTTAAAAACTTCTCTATATTTTTTATATTTTCTCTCTTATCAATCGTACAAGTTGAATACATTAAAATTCCTTCTTGTTTTACATAGTGTTTGCTATTGTCTAAAATATCATATTGAAGTTTAGCAATATCTTTAACATATGCATCTGTTATCTTATATTTAATTTCAGGTTTATTTTTTATAACCCCTATTCCTGAACATGGCACATCACAGATTACTATGTCAAACTTATTATTAAATGAAGTATTGTTTAGAGTAGCATCTTGTTCTTTAACATCAATATTGGTAATTCCAAGCTTCTCTTTATTATCTTCAATTAATTTTAGCTTATGTATATATTTATCACATGAAATTAAACTAGAATTAAAATACTTACTAGCTATATGTAAACTTTTACCACCCGGAGCAGCACAAGTATCTAATATTTTGTATTTTTTATCTAATGGTAAGCCAATTGACGATGCAACTAGAGCACTAGCCTCATCTTGTACAATATAATATCCTTTTGTAAATAAACTACTATCTAAGTTTAATTTATTTAAAACTAGGCTGTCTTCACAGATTTCACTCTCACTAACAGCATCTCCTAATTTTTCTATTAACTCTTTTTTAGTAATTTTTAATGGATTATATCTAATACTATTTTTGCTCTTTTCATTAAAAGACACAACTATTTTTTGAGCTTTTTCAACTCCGTATTGTTCTTTAAGTATATTATATAATTCACTAGGGCAACTATTTTCTATACAGAATTTTTCAGTAGCATTTTTATATTTAAGATCTAAATTGCTAGCATTTCGCTCAATATTTCTTAAAATACCATTTACAAATTTTCCTGTGATATTTCCTGCAATTTTTTTACCTAATTTTACAGCTTCATCAATAACTGCAAAACTCGGTGTCTTATCCATGTATAGCAATTGATAAATACTCATTAATAAAATAACTTTAACTTTAGGTTTTACTCTACCTTTAGAATAAGATTTAAGAATGTGTTCTAAATACAATTTATTTTTTATAGAACCATATACTACTTCACTGATAAATCTCTTATCTTGTTCTTCAACTTTATGCTGATTAAAATATTTATTTAAAGTAATATTACTATAGCCATTTTCCTGGATAATTGTATATAAAACCTCGTAAGCAATATGTCGAGCATTAATATTACTCATTTTCTTCACCTAAAACGGTTCCTACATAGTCTTTTTTATTTGATAAGAAATTTACAACTGGCATACGTTTTTTACCAGAAACTTGAAGTTCATTGACTTTTAACACTGTTTTATTACCACATAGAATATAGATATTTTTCTTATCTTGTTTAATTATAGTTCCAACTTTGTCAAAATTAGATTCAAAGCCTTGCTTAACTTCTTCAGTTGACCAAATTTTTAGCACATTACCTTCTAAATAAGTAAATGCTCCAGGTGTTGGATCTAATGCGCGAACTTTGTTAAATACATCTCTAGCTGAAGCGTTCCAGTCAATCTTCTCGTCTTCTCTTAGGATATTGCGAGCAAATGTAGCCTCTGCATCATCTTGTTTTTCTGGGCTGATATCACCACTAAATATTTTTGGAAGAGTTTCATTTAATAGATCACGCCCTGCAATTGACAGTTTATCATGTAGAGTTTCATAGTTATCACTGTCAAGAATATCTACCTCTACTTTTGATAACATATCTCCTGCATCCAGTTTTTTAACCATATACATAATTGTTATCCCAGTTTTCCCGTGATCTTCAAGTATTGAATACTGAATAGGTGCTCCTCCACGTAATTTTGGTAATAATGAGCCATGAACATTGATGCACTTATGTTTAGGAATCTCTAAAATCTTCTCTGGTACAAGTTGTCCATATGCTGCGGTAATAATAATATCCGGATTCAATTCTTTTAATGTTTTATAAGTCTCTTCATCTGTTGATATTTTTTCAGGCTGTAATACTTTAATATTATTTTCTAAAGCTACAACTTTTACTGGAGGAGGTGTTAGTACTTTCTTTCTACCAACTTTTTTATCTGGCTGAGTGATAACTAAATCCACTCCGTAATTTTCTATTAACATTTCTAAAACAGGAACTGCAAACTTTGGAGTTCCCATAAATACTATTTTTTTATCGTTCATTTATTTCTCCTAAAAAAGAATTTAATCTATTTAATTATACCATATTTTAGTATATTCTTCTATTGTTGGACAGTATTTCATCCTTTAATTAATAATGATTATTATCAGATTCTAGATTTAATAGAAATCTCTTATTATTAAGTCCGGCAGCATAACCTGTTAAACTTCCGTCTACCCCTATTACTCTATGACATGGAATAAAAATTAACAGTGGATTATGTCCAACCGCTCCTCCGACTGCTTGAGATGACATAGTTTTTATACCTTTGGCCTTAGCAATTTTCTCTGCTATATGTTTATATGTAACTAGCTTTCCATAGGATATTTCTTTAAGTACTTCCCATACTGTTTTTCTAAATTCAGTCCCAATATAATTTAAAGGGATTTCATCTATACTTGGATTTTCACCATTAAAATATTTTTCTAACCAGACTTTAGATTTTACCAATATACTTAATTCTTCATTCATATAATAGTTATCAATATTATTAGGAAAATACTTCTGTCCTTCTAGATAACATCCGGTAAGACTATTACCGTCTGAAATTAAATATAAAAGTCCTATTTTGCTTTCATAAGTACAATAATACATTTAAATCTCCTTTGAATTTATACTAATATACTTTTATTATAACAAAAAAAGAGGGAGTGACTCAAAAATCTCGATTTTGAAGAAATCGATTTTGTCGAGTCAGCCCCTTTATTATTTATCTTCTTCTTTATAAATCTTAAATAGTAAAAATAATACTCCTACACAAATAAAGCAATCCGCTAAATTAAATATAGGAAAATCATATCCGAAAATTCTAAAATCAAGAAAATCAACTACCTCATGCCTAGTTAATCTGTCAATAAAATTACCAATTGCTCCTCCATATACCAAGGCAAAAGTACCCTTATCAAAGCTAGATAAAGTATTTTTTTGCTTAAATAGATAGTATGTTAAAATAGCAATAAAGATAACCGTAACAATTAAGAAAAATAAACGACTATCTTGTAAAATTCCCCATGCAGCTCCTCTATTCCTGTGAGACGAGATACTGAAGAAATTTACTATAACTTCCTTGCTTTCTCCTAATGAGAAATGATTTACTATAAAATTTTTACTAAGTTGATCTAGCAATATTAGAAAACACGCTAATATAAATATAATTAACATATTCCATCTCCTCTTATTTCAATACTAATAATTTTTCTAATTCTGGATCAATAGTTCGCTCACCTCTTGCTGGAAGTTTATAACGCCCTAAATGAATTAGTTGATGATGTATTTTCCCCCAACTTTCCATAGGGAAAATGCTCATAAGACTCTTTTCTACCTGAAGCGGACTATCAGTCAAATCAGCCAAACCAAACATCTTCGCTACACGTTCAACATGTGTATCAACAGCAATAGCAGGGATATTAAATCCAACTGAAAGAACTACATTAGCAGTTTTTCTTCCTACACCGGGTAGTTTTTCTAACTCTTCTCTAGTCTGTGGAATTTTATAATCATAAACATCCCTTAACATATTTGCCATACCAACTATATTTTTTGATTTTGCTTTATATAGCCCTAGTGTTCGAATATACTTTTCTATATCCTCTACCTTTGCATCAGCATAATCATCAATTGTCTTATAATTTTCAAATAATCCTACTGTTGCTCTATTTACGTATTCATCTTTACATTGTGCCGATAAGAGAACAGCAATAACTAATTCCAAATTATTAGAAAAATCTAGTTCGCATTCTACATCAGGAAATACTTTGTCCAAATATTCCATGATTTTTTTTGCTTTATTCTTTTTTTGTCTATTTGTTAAACCAGTCATAACCTAAACTACTTCCACTTTCTGATTGAATATCTTTATTTACTTTGTTATTTAATATACCATTAACATAACTAATATTTTTAGACAAAGTTAATGCTTCATCTATCTGCTGTTTTGTATAATTTTTTTCAAACCAAGAAGTTACAATATCAATCTCTTTAGAAGTTAATATTCTTCCAGTTACACGTTCTGTTAATTTTAATAACTCACGCAGAGTATAATAATCTTCCTTTTTATTAAAAATAATAAAATTTAACTTGCTTTCAGTTGAAATAACAATGTATCCTTTATTAACTAAATTATCAAGCATAGAAAAAATTTCATTTTCTGATTTATTTGATTGATCTGTAAATAAGTCTATTGAAAATGGTAAATCTCCTTGATTTGTCAAATAACTTATCTGAAGAAGAAACATAGCTTCCTCTCCAGATAAGTTATAAGATTTATAATTCATTAAAAAATCAGCATCAACTAAAAGACCTTTTATATTGATATTGATCATTTTCGACTCCTAAGGTGTTAATCTGTTTAATAAACGTGGGAATGGCGCAGTTTCACGAACGTGTCCATTACCTGTAATCCAAGCTACAGTTCGTTCTAACCCTAATCCAAATCCAGCATGTTCTACAGAACCGTATTTACGTAGATCTAAATACCAACCATAGGCATCAAGATTTAAATCATGTTTCTTAATGTTTTCTAATAATTTATCATAGTCGTCAATACGTTGAGAACCACCGATGATTTCTCCATATCCTTCTGGAGCTATTAAGTCTGCACATAGCACTACACCAGGCTCATTCGGATCTTCGATCATATAGAATGGTTTAATATCTAATGGCCAGTGAGTAATAAATACTGGTTTATTATAGCTGTTTGCGATAAATGTTTCATGAGGTGATCCAAAGTCATCACCATATTCAATATCATCAAATCCATTATCTTTTAGTAATTGAATAGCATCTTTATATTTAATACGTGGGAATTCTCCTCTTGCATTTTCTAAGGCTTCTAGATCACGCCCAAGAACTTTAAGTTGTTCTTGACATTTTTCTAATACATCTGTTAAAAGGTGATTAACAAATGATTCTTGCAATGCTAAACTTTCATCATGATTACAAAACGCCATCTCAGCTTCAATCATCCAGAACTCGATTAAGTGACGACGAGTTTTAGATTTTTCAGCTCTAAAAGTAGGACCGAATGAAAATACTTTACCAAATGCCATAGCTGTTGCTTCTAAGTAAAGTTGTCCAGATTGAGAAAGGTATGCTTCCTCATCGAAATATTTAGTATTAAATAATTCTGTAGTTCCTTCTGGTGCAGATGATGTTAAAATCGGTGGATCTGTTTTTAAGAATCCTTCTTTTTCAAAGAAATCATATGTAGATTTAATAATTTGATTTCTAATTGTTAAGATAGCATGTTGTTTCTTAGAACGTATCCAAATGTGACGATTATCCGCTAAGAACTCTACCCCGTGTTCTTTTGGAGTGATTGGATAATCGATTGCTTCTGAAATAACTTCAAAGTCTTCAATTTCTAATTCAATACCAGAAAGTTCTCTTTCATTTTCTTTAATTAATCCAGTTACTTTTAATGAAGTTTCTTGTGGTAAATGACGTAATTGTTGGTATTTTTCTTCTCCTAATGCCTCTTTTAAAGCAATAGCTTGAATAAATCCAGCTCCATATCTTAATTGGAAAAATGCAATTTTACCACTACTTCTCTTGTTCGCAATCCATGCACCAAGAGTTACTTTTTGACCTAGTTGTTCTTTTAAATTATTAATGTTCAACTTGAAGTCCCTCCTAATTTAAATTATTATTGTATTCAAAAATTTTTAATATTCATAGTTATATAAAAACTATTTATATTATATCATAAATTTAATATTTTTTTAATTATGTATTTTAATTTTTATAATTTAATGTTCTAAATCACGAATTATGACTATACAATCAAAAATATCTTTTAAATAGTATCTATATTCTAATATATCCTTCGTTGCATAACATCTACAAGTCAAACGATTATTTTTTTTAACATCTTTATATAATTCGTTAAAATTTTCTTTAATAGAAAAATTATAAAATTTTATATAGCTTTTTTTCTCTCGTTTACTAAAATATAAATCCTTATATTTATTACCTTCAAAAATATATAAAATTGACTCAGTACTCTTTGTATTAATTAACTCATCTTCACCATTTGAATATAAGTAGTTTGCTTTTGATTTCAAGTTTAAATACTTATGCTTTCTAGCATGGATTATATTAATTAAAGATTTAACCTTTTTATCGTTAACAACTGTAAGTTTCAAGCTGTTTTCTTGATCTAATATGATAAATTTATATGTATTCTTAGAATTTGTTAGCACACTTCTCAATTTCTTCATAAATTTATAAGAAATCGGAACCTCGTCTTTATATTTTTTTAAATCAATAAGTATAGCATCAACATCCTGTAATATAAAACTTAAACTATCATTATATAAAAACAAACTTTCTGAGATATACATTTCATGTAAAAATTTAACCAATCCATCTATATTATTTCTTAAATCTCTAATATCCTTGTTTTTTAAGTTTTTAGAGACTGCTACATTTAACTCTATAATTACATTTTTATAGTAATAGTCTTTAGTATTTATAGAGTCTAATTCTCGACCTAATATTTTTTTATGTTCAAAAATAAATGTATGATTTCTAAAAATATCACTCTCTATTAAATATTCTATAGATTCATAATTCGTTATGATGTTCTTACAACTCTGAGCAGCTTTATTCTTTTCATCAAAATAGTATGATTTTGAGCTAATAGAAACACCTTTTTTAATACCCTCAATATACATTTTTTCCAGATATAATAAATTAAGTTCTGAAAAATCACCAGTTTTTGTTTCTAATATCCATACGTATAATTTTATTAATAGTTTATCTAGATTAGGATCTTCTTTTTTAGGAAAAAGTGAGAATATATTTAATGGTACATATGAACTTTTTTTCTTTATAATTACAAAGTCAGAAATATTAAATTTCCTAACGTATTCTTCTTCATCTATTGATGAAAAAAGTATAAATTTTTCTTTGTCATTTGTAGGTCTAGTTTTAAATTTTACTTTTCTATAATCCACACCTTCGAAATACAAGAAATCATTAAATTTATCTTTTGTGTTAGTTATGTTTTCTCTACAGAATTTAGAAAACATATACATATTAATATCAATTTTTTCTAATAAATCTTCAATCTTTTTATAATTATTATTACTAATAAAAGAAATTTTCTTTGCTATTTCAATAAACAATTTAACTGTTACTTTTACATCTACTGCTGCATTATGATATCTTTCACCGGTGTAAAGGTCAAGAGAATTCGATAAATCCGAAAGTCTAAAACTATTTTGTGACGGTAAAAATAGTCTTGCTAATTCGACAGTATCTAACGATTGTATTGCCTTGTATTGAATTCCAACATCATGAAATCTTTTCTTTAAAATAACATAATCTGAAGGAAGACCATGACATACAAGAATATCATCTTTAATAAAATCATATAAATCATCAGCAACTTCCTCGAAAAATTTCTTATCTTCCAGCATCTCATTACTTATTCCCGTTAATTCAGTCACAAAAGTAGATACAGGCTTTTTAGGTTGAATATAGTAATTTATCGATGAAACTTCATTAAAACTTTTATCAAGCTTTGTTGCAGAAAATTGAATTATTTCCTTATCATCAGTTAATTCTATATCAACAATACAAAATAATCTATCCATAAATTCTCTCACCTCACTTTCAAATTATTTATATATTATCTCTTAATTTAGACAAAAAATCTAGTATATCTTTTTTATTATTATTTAATCTTCCTAATAAAATTTCTTTTTCCAATTCTAATGTTATACTTTTTATCCAAGGACCAGGATTTTTATTAATAGTACTTATGATTTCTTGTGACGTAATATCAATATCATTAAATGAATTAATAGTTAGAATACGTTCATCAATATTTTTTTCTTTATCATAACCAAAATATTCACATATAAACTTAATATCTTCACGATTATATTTATATAAAATTAGTTCTATTTGAGTATTATTTTTAAATTCCTGATTTATTAAATCAAATTGTTTTACTAATTTTATTTCTTTATTAGACAATTTCAAGAATTTTAATTTTTCAAATGAAATATCGTTAATAATTGATAGAATATACAAACTTTGACAGAATGAATAACTTGATAAATCTTGAATCTCATTAACCTCTTCAAAAAATGGAATATATGAATTAAGCTTACTATCTATTAATAATTCTAAACTCTTTAAATTACCTTTTCCTGCTAAAAGTTTTTTAAATTCGTTTACAATACGTTCTATAGATACAAATTTTATAAGTTCTGCATTTTTCTTAATAGCATCTAATGTATTATTCTCTATTTCAAAACCTAACTTAGAAGAAAAACGAAACGCTCTTAACATTCTTAAGGCATCCTCATAAAATCTCTCATTAGGATTATTTACAGTGCGAATAATTTTAGAACTTAAATCATTGTCTCCGTTATGATAGTCGAATAACTTCCCCTTATAATCTAACGCCATAGCATTAATTGTAAAATCACGTCTATCAAGATCTTCTCGTAAATTACTTACAAACTCTACCTTTTCAGGAGAACGATGGTTTGCATAGTCCTCTTCAGTTCTAAATGTAGTGACTTCATAACTATCACCATTAACTAAGATTGTTACTGTTCCATGCTGAATTCCTGTATCAATACTCTTACGAAAAACCTTTTTTACTTCGTCAGGTAGGGCATTTGTAGTTATATCAATATCAGAAAAATCTTCACCTAACAAATAATCTCTTACACAACCACCAACAAAATATGCCTCATAGCCATTTTGATTAAATCTCTTTAAAATATCAATAGCTCCTTTAAACTTATTATTGAAGTTATTTCTTACCATAGTGTCCTTTCAAATTATTAAAGGACTGGAGAGAAACCCCCAGCCCTTGTAATCTTATTTATTATTTAGATAAGTTATAAGTATCTCTAGCAATCATAACTTCTTCATCTGTAGGAATTACGAAAGCTTTAACTTTAGAATCTGCTGTTGAGATTTCTGCAACTTTTCCACGTACATTGTTTTTCTCTTTATCGATTTGTACACCTAGGAAAGTTAATCCTTCTAATACTTCTTCACGAACCCAAGTAGCATTCTCACCAACACCTGCAGTGAAGACAATTGCATCTACTCCATTCATAGCTGCTGCATAAGCTCCAACATACTCTTTAATTCTGTTGATGTATACTTCAACTGCTTCTGCTGCGTGTGAATTAGTATCCCTAACATCTTCAATATCACGTAAATCTGAAGATAATGCTGATACACCTTTTAATCCTGATTCGAAGTTGAAAATACGCACGATTTCTTCAAGAGATAATCCAGTTTTTTGTGCGATGTAAGGGATAGTAGCTGGATCAATGTCCCCAGTTCTTGTACCCATCACTAAACCTGATAACGGTGTGAATCCCATAGAAGTATCGAATGATTTACCATTTTTAATAGCACAAATTGAAGCACCGTTACCAATGTGACAAGAAATTGTTTTTAGTTCTTTAGGGTCTTTTCCTAAAATTTCAGCAACTTTTTCTCCAATGTATCTGTGACTTGTTCCGTGTGCACCGTATTTACGAACTCCATATTTTTCATAGAATTCTCTTGGTACTGCATACATATATGTAGATTTAGGCATACTTTGGTGGAATGCTGTATCAAATGTTAATACGTTTGGAACTCCTGGTAATTCTTTTTGGAATGAACGAACACCTTTAATATTCGCTGGGTTGTGTAAAGGTGCTAAATCTTCGATTGAATCAACTTTAGCTAATTCTTCATCTGTTACTAAAACTGAAGAATCATAGAATTCTCCACCATGAACAACACGGTGACCAACTCCTTCGATTTCTTTAACGTCTTGGACAATACCTAATTTTGTTAATTTTTCAAGTAGCATTTCAATAGCCACGTCATGGTTAGGAATATCTAATGTTTCTTTATTTTTTTCACCGTTGAATTCGATTGTGAATACACTGTTTTCAATTCCGATTCTTTCAACTAGTCCTTTTGTAATAACTTTTTCTTCAGGCATTTCAAATAATTGAAATTTTAAAGATGAACTTCCTGAGTTAATAGCTAAAATCTTTGTCATAAGTATAAATCTCCTCTTAATCTATTTGCATTATATATACTATTATCTCATTAAATATAATTAATTACAAGAGGTATTTAAAATTTTTTATAAATAAATTTACAAAAAAACTAATAACTAGAATACGTTATCTATATTTTAGTTATCAGTTTTGTATGTTTAAATTATTTTTCAGCTAATATAAAAATATTTCAGTTAAATAATTTTACTTACTCTATATTCATAGATATAATATAATAAACTCTATAAATAATCTAGAAGCTCACAAGGTTTCTATAATATTATCTTGCAATTAAATAAAGAATCTCTGTACATCTTCGATAAATTTCAGTATCTTCTAAACCTGCTTCCTTAGCCTGTAAACAGCGGATTTGTAGCCTATCTATTAAGTTCACTTTTTCTTCAGAAATATCTATTCCAATTAAACTCAAAACAGCTATTCTCTCCAATAAGGCTTCTAATATGTCGACTAATAATTTCTCATTCATTTCATCGTTCAAGCTACCTTTTCTTATTCTGTAAACATAAAAATCTTTATGAATATAAGTTGAGTTATAAGATTCCAGATATAATTTATAATTAGTTCGAGTATCTTCTATATTTTTACCAACAGGAAACATTACATTTTCAAATAACCTTCTATGGAATAAACTTCCCAAGTTGGCTGAAATTCCAAACCTTTTCTCTCTAATAAAGATATTTTTTCAATTAATTCTTTATTTATATAATTTTCTTCTCTATAATCAAATATATGAATATAATATTTAGTATCTTCTTCATTAAATTGTTTATAACTTCCTATAACAACTTCAGAATTATTTTTTAATGAAACGTGATATAATTCTTCCAAATAATTAGGTTTAATAAAATCATCTCCATCTATGAAAATAATAAACTCTCCCTTTGCACGCATTTCTAGCTGCTCAAAGTCCTCCATTCTCTTGCTTAATATACTTAAACCTAGTATCCCTTTCAGCAAACTCTAGACATATATCTTTCGAATTATCCCTAGAACCTTTATTCATACCAAAAAGCCCTCAAAATCAATATTAGAACTTTGAGGGCAGAATATATGGCCTATTAAATTATCCTATTGATCCTTCCATTTCAAATGAAATTAATCTGTTTAATTCAACAGCGTATTCCATAGGAAGTTCTTTTGTAAATGGTTCGATGAATCCCATAACTATCATTTCTGTAGCTTGGCCTTCATCAAGACCTCTACTCATTAAGTAGAATAGTTGCTCTTCTGATACTTTAGATACTTTTGCTTCGTGCTCTAATGATACGTTAGAATTTTTAACGATATTATAAGGAATAGTATCTGAAGTTGAGTATTCATCTAAGATTAATGTATCACATTCAATATTCGAACGAGAACCTTCAGAGTTTTTACCAAAGTGAATCCATCCACGGTAATTAACTTTACCACCACGACGAGACATTGATTTAGAAACAACAGTAGACGATGTTCTAGGTGCTAAGTGAATCATCTTAGAACCTGCATCAAGCACTTGTCCTTCACTAGCCATAGCGATAGATAATGTACTTCCACTTGCTCCTTCACCAACTAAAATACATGCTGGGTATTTCATAGTTAATTTTGAACCTAAGTTTCCATCTACCCATTCCATAGTACCGTTTTTCTCTACAATTGCACGTTTTGTAACTAGGTTATAAACGTTTGTTGACCAGTTTTGAATAGTCGTATATCTGAAACGAGCATTTTCTTTGATAAATATTTCTACAACAGCAGCGTGTAATGAACTTGCTGAATAAGTCGGAGCTGTACATCCTTCTACATAGTGTAGAGAAGAGTTTTTCTCAATAATAATTAATGTACGCTCAAACTGCCCCATTTTTTCACTGTTAATTCTGAAATATGCTTGAAGCGGTGCTTCTACTGATACATTCTCTGGACAGTAGATAAAAGATCCACCTGACCATACTGCAGAGTTTAAGGCTGCAAATTTATTGTCGTTAAAATCAACAGCTTTTGAAAAATATTCTTTGAAGATTTCTTCATGATTTTTTAATGCTGTATCAGTGTCTTCGAAGATAATTCCTTTTTCTTCGAATTGTTTATGCATATTGTGATAAACTACTTCTGATTCATATTGTGCAGATACACCTGCAAGGTATTTTTGTTCAGCTTCTGGAATACCAAGTTTTTCAAAAGTATTTTTAATTTCTTGTGGTACTTCGTCCCATGAACGTTCTGTTTTTTCTGATGGTTTTACATAGTATGTTAAGTCCTCAAAATCTATTTCAGATAAGTCTCCACCCCATGTAGGCATTGGCATTCTGTAGAACTCTTTTAATGCATTTAGACGGTATTCTAACATCCATTTTGGTTCTTCTTTTCTTTCAGAAATTGTTTTAACGATTTCTTTTGTTAATCCTTTATCAGTCTTGAATATAGATACATCTTTATCTGAAAATCCATACTGATAATCGGTAAACATTTCTTCATTTTTATTCAATGCAATCACTCCTTCTTCTATTTATTTTCTTCTAAAATTTTTTCTGTAATTTTCCATGCTAACGTAGCGCATTTAACCCTAGCTGGAAGTTGAGAAATATTTTGTAATGAAATACTATCTTCTAAGTTTTCTTCATTAAATTCATTTCCCATAATCATATTTAAAAAGTCTTTAATCTTGGCATTAGCTTTTTCTACTGATAAACCTTTTAATTCCTCAGTTAACATAGAAGCTGAAGCTAGTGAAATTGAACAACCTGTTCCTACGAATTTTATATCTTCGATAATATCATCTACTAAATTTATACTAACTGTTATTTTATCCCCACAAGATGGGTTCAACATCTCCAACTTATAATCGCTTTCTATTTCCCCATTATTTCTAGGATGCTTACTATGATCTAAGATTACTTGTTTATATAAACTTTTTAAATCACTAAAACTCATTTTCAAAAAACTCCTTCGTTTCTTTTAATGTTTGAATAAAGAAATCTATTTCTTCTTTTGTATTATATAAATATAGACTCGCTCTAGCTACTGAGTATGTTCCTAGCTTTCCTAATAATGGTTGAGTACATTGATGCCCTGCTCTTATGCAAATACCTTTTTCATCTAAGAAACTCGTTAAATCATGAGGATGTACTCCTACCAAGTTAAAAGTAATTAGTGAAACTCTCTCCTCAATATTCTTTGTTCCATAAATCTCTATATTATCTATTTTAGAAAGTTCAGAATACATATATTCAGTGAGTTCTTTAGTGTACTTTTCAATATTTTCTAATCCAATACTGTTTAAATACTTAATAGTCGCTCCTAACCCTGCAGCTTGAGCAAGCAGTGGTGTTCCGGCTTCAAATTTATCAGGAAGAATTGCCCATGTTGCTGAATTATCTTCAACGATACCAATCATTCCGCCACCGAATTCAACTGGATCAAATTTTTCTAGTAGCTGTTTTTTACCATATAGCACTCCAATACCAGTTGGTCCACACATTTTATGCGCACTAAAGGCCAAAAAGTCACAGTTCATTTTTTGAACATCAATCTTTAAATGAGGAACGGATTGCGCTGCATCTACTACAAAATAAATATCCTTATCTTTTAATAATTCTCCAATTTCATAAACAGGGTTTATATTACCTAGTACATTAGAAGCATGACACATTGATACAATTTTAGTTTTATCTGTAATAAATTCTTTTAATTGTTCAATACTAATTCTTCCTTCTTCATCTAATTCTAAATATTTAAGAACAAGATTTTTTCGTTTAGCCAGTTGCTGCCAAGGAATAATATTAGCATGATGTTCCATGTAGGTAAGGATAATTTCATCACCTTCAGTTACATCTTGTTCTAAAATTCTTGCTGCGAAATTTAAACTTTCCGTAGTTCCACTAGTATAGATAACTTCTTCGTAACTACTTGCATTTATAAATTCTCTAACTAACTCTTTAGATGCTTCGTATATTTTCTCTGATTCATTACCTAAGGTATAAACAGATCTATGAATATTTGAATTATAATTTTTATAGTAATCTGTAATTGCATCGATCACTTGATTAGGTTTTTGAGTAGTAGCTCCATTATCAAAAAATATCAAATCATTTCCTGATATTTTTCTTTTTAATATAGGAAAGTCTTCTCTATATTTACTAAAATCTATCATTGTTACTCACTCTCATTATTGTTAATTTTTTCATCAATAAGCACTGTTACAAGTTCTTTAATTTTATCTACTGTTAACTCTGAGATTACTGGAGATAGGAATCCATGAACTAATAATCTACTAGATTCTTTTCTAGTTAATCCTCTACTTTGTAAGTAGTATAGTTGCTCTTCATCAATACGCCCTAGCGATGCTCCGTGACCAGCCATAACATCATTTTCATCGATTAATAGCATTGGGTTTGCATCTGCTTTTGCTTCTGAAGAAAGTGTCAACATTCTTGAACTTTGGTAAGCGTTAGAACCTGTCGCACCTTTTACGATAAATCCTACACCGTTAAATACGATATGTGATCTATCTAATAGTACACCGTGTTGTAAAATATCACCTTTACTACTTAAGCCTTGGTTAACTACTTCACTATTGAAGTAAGTTTTTTGTTCTTTAACCCCTAAAGTAACAATCTTAAGATTTGCTTCAGAACCATCTCCTAGAATGTTCGTTGTATTATCGTGATATACGTCTGCCTCATCCATTGCAGCAACATTCCAGTTAATTAATGAATCTCTATAAGTTAAACCACGACGTAAAATAGTTCCACGTTTTTCACCTGGTTGGTTCGTAATTGAACTATAGTTAATTTGAGCTCCTTCATGTGCAACTACTTCAGAAACTAAACTAAATGGAGCCTCATCCTCTTTTTGATTATTTACGTAGTTTTCAATAAAGTTAAACTTAGCGTTATTTCCAACCTGAATAGTTACATGGTTGAATAAACTTTGTTCTTTATCAGAAATTACGATATATTGAAGCGGTTTTTCAATTACAGCATTATCTTTAACATCGATAAATAATCCAGCATTTAATAGTGTATAGTGAACAGCTGTTACTTTGCTTTCTGCATAGTCAACTACACTCATAAAACTATCTTTAACATGATCATCATTCATTGCAGTGAAAATATCTTTAATGACAACTTTATCAGCATATTTTTCTGGAATATTAACATGTACAATAGTATTGTTCTTTTGAACTACAGCAAAATCATCGCTATTAATACCATATTCAGCTATATTTACATTTCCTTCATTTTCTAATCTTAGAGTTGAAAAATCAACATTAAATAAGTTCCATCTTTCTAACTCCATCGACTCTAATTTTGGAAAAGGTAACGTATAACTCTTATACAAAGCTAATTTTCTAGTATTTAAAAACCAAGTAGGCTCATTAGTATTAGAAAATATGCTTTGTAAAGTTTTAATACTTAGTTTTAATTTATTATTCTCCATATTAAACCTCTTCTTTTAACCAGTCATAACCTTCTTTTTCTAAACGAAGTGCTAGCTCAGGTCCACCTGATTTTACGATTTTTCCATCCATAAGTACGTGTACAAAATCCGGCTCAATATAATCTAATAATCTTTGGTAGTGAGTGATGATTAAGCAACCGAAGTTTTCTCCACGCATTTTATTAACACCTTTTGATACAATTTTTAGTGCATCAATATCTAATCCAGAGTCGATTTCATCTAGAATAGCAAATTTTGGTTCTAACATCATCATTTGTAATATTTCATTACGTTTTTTTTCTCCTCCAGAGAAACCATCATTTACATAACGTTGAGACATTTTTAGATCCATTTCTAAAAATTCCATAGTCTTATCTAATTTTTTAATGTATTGCATTAAAGGAATATTCTCTTCACGTTGTGCATTAATTGCAGATTTAATAAATTCTGAAGTTGGTACTCCTGGTACTTCAGATGGATATTGCATTGCTAGGAATAGACCAGCGCGAGCTCTTTCATCAACTTCCATTTCTAGTACTTCTTCACCATCTAATAAAATACTTCCACCATCTACTTCATATTTTGGATGACCCATAATTGCTGATGCTAAAGTAGATTTACCTGCACCATTTGGTCCCATTACGGCATGTATCTCACCAGATTTAATTTCTAAATTTAGTCCTTTTAATATTTGTTTTTCATTAATTGATACTTCTAAATTTTTTATATCAAGAACTGACATTTTATTTCCTCCATCTTTTATATTTATTGCGATTAAATCATATAAAACATTAATTATCGCAAATTACATAAGTATTATTATAAAGGTTTTCACATGTTTTATCAAATTATTGGTTCGAACATCTCTAGATAAACACTTCTATTTATAAAAAAAATAAATCCTCAAATTTCATTTGAAATTCGAGGATTTATCTATATAATTTATTTTGAAAATTCCCACATAGCTACTATTTCAGTTTTTAATTCGTTATAAGACCATTTTTTTAACGTTCTTGTGTAACTATTTGGATCATTAATTATAAATTTACCTTCATCATCTACTCCTGTTATCAAAATAATATGTCCAACAGTTGTAAACTTACCTGGGTGAACAGAAGCGATAATAGGATTCCCTTTACTTAAAACAGATTTCATTGCCTCTTGATTAAGAGGTACACCAGTTGATTTAACTCCATATTCTTTAGCAATATATTCGAAGAAACTCCATTTTGTACCTGCATCTGTAAAATATCCACTGGCATCTTCTTTTTCAGCAATATTTTTTGGAGTAATTGATTTATCATCTAATATTCCACTTAGCGCCATTGCTACACAAGTTGGCCCACAACCACCTATAGCAACATTTGTTCCACCTAATTTATCATAAGCCCAACGTTTATCCCATTGAATATAGTAAGGAAACTTCCTGTTAATTTCAACTGTTTCTCCTTGTTCAAACGGCGTTGCTTCTTGACCAGCAAGATAACCAAGTACATATTGAGTAGCATCCTTATTATTAACTAATAATTTTTGTTCTGCTTCTGGAAGATTCTCTCTTTGTAAGTAAATTAATTGCCCTATAAGACTACCATTAGCATTTTGAAGTAAATTATTTTCTACTCCATTTGGATTGGTAATAAACGGGTAAGGTTGCGTTACCCCTTTTATACCATCTCTTGCATTAGCTACATTTTCTGTTTTTAACACATTAGTACTGTTATTTTCATCTTTTGAATTTTTATTAAACCAAGCAATCTTATTATTTTGAATAACATAAAGTACAACTGTACATAGGACAACAAACACTATTGTCATTATTTCAATTCTTTTTCTTTTCATAATTACACCTCTCTATTTATTTTTTATCACTAAAATTATTCCTACAGAGATAACTATAATATATCCGATTAAACTTTGCAAGTCAGGTAACTCGTTAAAAAATATAAATCCTAAGATTCCCGAAAATAATACTTGTGAATAATCAAACACTGAAATATTTTTTGCCGCTGCATACTTATACGCAAATGTGACTCCATATTGACCAATTGTCGCGGAAGCACCGGCTAATATTAGCATCGATAGTTGATACATTGTCATTACTCTATAATCAAAAATTAGATACGGTAAGAGTAATATTGTTGATAATGATGAGAAAAAGAATATAATAAACTCTCCAGAAACATTATGAGTTCCAAGATATCTTACACACGTATACGCAATTCCTGAGCAAAATGCTCCTAAAAGTGCTGCTAGAGCTCCCATACTTATTAAACCCGCTCCAGTTGGCTTAACAATAAATCCTACACCAATAAATGCAATTACTATGGCAACAAACTGAAATTTTGTCATACGCTCTTTAAAAAAGAAATAAGACAGTATTATTATCACAAAAGGCGAAAGTTTTTGTATGATTGTTGAGTCCGCAAGAGTAATATGTGAAATTGCATAAAAGTTAAATACTAATCCTATTGTACCAAAAATAGTTCTAGAAAATAGTACTATCCAAGACACCTTATTTGCAGGAAAATTAATATTTTTCCAATGTTTAATTAACGGTATTGACGATATTGCAACAGCTATAATATTTCTAAAAAATCCTTTTTGCATTGAGGGAAGATCACCAGAAAGTTTAATAAATAAAGCCATTAACGAAAATCCTATCCCTGACATTATTATGCAAAATATTCCCATTAATATATTATTCTTAGTATTCATTATAAAACTCCAATAAATTAAATATCTGTATAATCGTATTTTCAATATTTGCTTTTGAAACTTTTTTGTTCATCGCTGTATTCAAAGAAGTGAATTTTCTTTGAATTGAAAATGAAGCATCAATTAAGTTTTCATCCTCCGGAGATAAATCTTTCAATTCATCATCTAAAATACTACCCGCTAGAAAGATTACTTTCTTATTAAATTTTTTTGCGATTTTTGCAATCTCAATTGGTGCCTTTCCCATATAACTTTGTCTATCTAATTTTCCCTCACCAGTAACAATGATGTCCATTTTTTGTATAATTTCCTCTAATCCTAAATAGTTAATCATAAATTGTGAACCAGATTGAATAGTAGCATTACAAAATGTCATAAATGCAAAACCTAATCCACCAGCAGCACCACTACCTTCTTTTAAAGCATTATTCAAGTTTGTTTTTATATTAACTAAATTGGCAAATCTTTCTATGTACGAATCAACTTTTTGAAATTCTATTTCTTTTAATCCTTTTTGTTTTGAAAATACATATGTTGAACCATTTGGTCCTATAAGTGGATTATTCACATCGCTAATTATAGTAAATCTAGAATTTTTTAATTTATCATTAACGAGTTCAGTATTAATATTTGAAATCTTCTTCAACTCATTTATACCATGTTTGCAAGTAGCGCCATATTCATCACTAAATTTAATACCTAACTCATTTAACATCCCAATTCCACAATCATTAGTTGCACTGCCACCAAGACCAATAATAAAATGTTCAATTCCCTTATCTAATAAAAAAGAAATCAACTTTCCTAATCCAACAGTTGTCGTAATATGCGGATTTTTTTGCTCTTCAGTTAAATATTTAATGCCAATTACCTCTGCAACTTCAATTACAGCCTCTTTTTTCTCTAAATTAATTAAATAATTGACATCACATTCTTCGTGGGCTGCATTAATTGTTGTAAACTTTTCTTTATTAAACCCTTGAAAAATTGATAAAAATCCATCACCACCGTCTGCAATTGGTTGAACAATTGAAGAGATATAATCATAATTACTTGTTAATTTATCAGAAATAATTTCTCCAATCTCCAATGATGTTAACGATCCTTTAAACTCATTTACTGCTATTAATACTTTCATAAACTTACAACTCCACTTACAAAATTCTTATAATCATTTAATTAATTTTATCATTAAAAGCATATTAATTAAAGTTTTTAACTTGAAAAATAATATAAAAACATTTTCATTGATAAAATTTACACAAATACTTTAAATTTATTATTTTTTTTAGTATAATAATTATGTAAAGTATTTTTACTTTATGTTTAGGGTTTAAATTAGGACTCAATTTTTGATTATATCAAAAAATACAGTATTAATTTGTCAACTGTAGAAGCAAACTACTTTTAGTTTTACAATTAATAAGTAATCCTCATGTTTGTGCCAGTAATCTACAGCCAACATTTTAAATATATTAGTTTACGAGTATCCTAAACCCTAATGTTAAACTAATATTACTACTGTAAAAAACCACGAAGTTTACCCCTAAACTTTCGTGGTTTTTAGTTAATATCAAAAAAATAGAGATATCCTAGAAAACGTGTTTGTTTCTAAGATATCTTTTATTATCTATTTTATTTATCTCGTTTTAATAAATAATTAGCGAAATCTTCCAGCAAATTATTATTTAGATGTTTTGCTACAGTTATAGCATTAAAAGTATGTTGTTTTAATAATTCTTCACACTCTTCAATTCCATAGAAACTAAGGTATGTAATCATATCTTCATCACTAGGTAATTTTCCAATTTTTTCAAAATCACCATAATAATCTAGAATATCATCTTTTATCTGATAAGCAATACCTAATTGTTGACCAAATTCCTTAACATCATCATAATCTTCTAGTTTATTAGCTACTAAACATGCAAAATCTAATGGCAACTCTATTAAACGCCCTGTTTTTAAACTATGCATTTTTCTCAAATAGTCTGCATCAACATCATAGTTCTTTTGTTTAACATCATAAATCTGCCCTGCAATCATTCCCATTGCACCAGAATAGTTGGCAAATTGCTTAATTAATCTTACCTTCAATTCTGGAGTCACATCTGCATCACTAAGAACTTCAAATGCTAATGTTAACATTGCGTCTCCTGTAAGTACTGCAACATCTTGTCCAAAAACTTTATGATTAGTATGTTTACCCCAACGATAATCATCATTATCCATCTCTGGTAAATCATCGTGAACTAACGAATATGTATGAACTAATTCAATAGCTAATGCTATATCAAAATATTTACTATAATCTATTCCATAATACTTTAGTAAATATAGAAAAGATAACGGCCTAATTTTCTTTCCATCGTTAACCAAAGAATAGGTTATTGATTCTTTTAAAATATCTGGCATTTCTAGCTTTTCTACATAATCTTTTGCAAAAGCATTTAATTTATCTTTATTAGTTTCTATGAAAAGTTTAAAATTATTCATTGTCTTTAAAATCCTTAGTTAATTTCGCTACTTCTTTTTCAGCATTCTCAATTAATGCATTACAGTTTTTTATTAAATCTATTCCTTGTTTATATCTTTCCAGTGAATCTTCTAATGATAACTTTCCAGATTCTAATTCAGCAACAATTTTTTCCAAATTCATTAAACTTGTTTCAAAATTTTCTTTACTCATTACTTAACTCCTTTATCGGATATATTATTTACTTTACATTCAAGACTACCATCTACAAGTTGTACTGATATCTCATCACCAGCATTAATTTCTTTTACTGTCGTAATTTTTTTATCACCCAAGAAAGCCACAGAATATCCTTTTTTCATTATATTCAACGGTGAATTAGCCTCTAATTTATTTATTTCATTTGTAAAGTTTTCCTTAAATTTTCCTAACAGGTCAATATTTAAAAATTTTTCAGTTGATACTTTCAATTCATGCTGTTTATCTTTAACAAATATTTGTAAAGATTTATTTAGCTCTTTTTCTAATAATTCAACTCTATTATTATAATCAATGAAAACTTTTGAATAATTTTTATAATATGGATTATTTTCACTGTTAAGAACTCTAGTTTTATATGTTTGTATAATGTAATTAATAGTATTTGTTAGTTTATCATAATTAAACGATATTCTATTTTTTATATCCTCTATATTCGGTGTTACTAATTCTGCAGCCGCAGTCGGCGTTGATGCTCTTCTATCTGAAACAAAATCAGCAAGAGTAGTATCTGTTTCATGTCCAATCCCAGTGACAATTGGTGTTGTACAGTTAAAAATTGCTCGAATTACTTCTTCAGTATTAAAACTCCAAAGATCTTCTATTGATCCTCCACCACGCCCCAATATGATAACATCGTTAGTACCATCATCAGCTAGTTTAATATTTTTAACTATATCTTGTACTGAATTCTCACCCTGTACTAGAGTCGAATAAATATTAATTTTAGCAATAGGAAATCGTCTTTGAATGGTTCTTGTAATATCTTGTACTGCAGCTCCTGTTTTCGCAGTAACTACCGCTATATTTTGACTGAAGCTTGGGATTCTTTTTTTATATTGAGGTAAGAACAATCCTTCTTTCTCAAGTTTTTCTTTTAACTCTAAAAACTTCTGATACAGCTCACCTATTCTATCTTTTTTCATATCAAGAACAACTAGGTTTACTTCTCCACGCTTCAGGTAAAAATCAACCTTAGTTTTTATTAGTACTGTATCACCATCTTTAAAGTCCTTTGATCTAGCTCCAAACCAGTTTGCTCGAATTACTGAATTTTCATCTTTTATTGAAAAATAAATATTATTTCCATGAGGCTTAAAATTTGATATTTCACCTTTAATATATACCTCACCTAAATATGGATCTAATTTAAACTTACGTTCAATATATTTATTTAATGCTGTAACGGTTAGATACGTCTTTTCTTCCATCTAACTTTACCTCTTATTTTGTTGAGTTTTCTACAATACCTTTTAATACTCCATTGATAAACTTATAACTTTCATCTTTTTCACTATATTTTTTAGAAAGTTCAACAGCTTCGTTAATTGAAACTTTATAAGGAATATCACTATATAGTATTTCATATGCAGAAATACGTAAAATCTGTCTATCCATTTTTGAAAGACGTTCTAATTTCCAATCTTTTAAATTATTAGAAATAATTTCATCAATTTCATCTTTTTTTTCTAGTATTTCTGTTAACGTTCTATTAACATAAATACTAGTTGAGATTTCTTCTTGTTCTAAATCTAAAAGTTCTATAAAATCTAATTCCGTATTTTCTACTTGGAATAAAATTTTAAAAACTGCTTCTCTAAGTTCGTGTCTACTCTTCATTTATATCTCCTAAATTAAAAATCAATTCCTATAATATTAACATTTACAGTTTTAGTACTAATTTCTGTCATATTAAAAATAGAATTTCTAATATTCTCTTGAATTTTTCTTGCTGTTTTAGTTACTGAATACCCAGCTTTTAAATTACAGTATACATCAATAATTAATTCTGAACCTGCAAATTCTAATTCAACTCCACGTGAATATACTTTTTTTCCTAATAATTTAGAAACACCCTCTACCTCAGTTGTTGCGATATTAGCAATAACTTCTAAAGCGCTTGGATTGATTTCTACTTTTCCTAATTTTTTTGTTTCCATTTACTTATCCTCCAAAATTATATTTAATATTAAAACAATCTAATATTAAATTATTATTTGTCCATAATAATCCTATTAATTATACCATATTTTCAGAGAAAAAGGGAGAGATTACCTCAAAATAGTTATTGCTAAAAATACTATTTTATCTAGGTAATCCCTTCCTTATGATTTATGTATCAGTAATTAAATATTAGCTATTAATTCATCGAATGCTTTATCGATATTATCTTTATTCTTAGCTCCTGCTTGAGCCATATCTGGACGTCCACCACCACGTCCATCACATACTGTAGCTAGAACGTTTACTAATTTTCCTGCATTATATTTATCAGTGATAGCTTTATCTACAGCTACTACAAAGTTTACTTTATCTTCATTTACAGAAGCAAAGGCAATAACATAATTCTCTAATTTAGACTTAGCGTTATCAACAAGTTGTTTTAAGTGATTCATATTTTCTGATTCAACAACACTTGTAAGTACATTAACACCATTAACTTCTTTAATATTATTTACTAAGTTGTTTAATTCAGCATTAGCAATTTTTTGTTGTAAACTTTCTTTTTCTTTAGATAGTTTCTTAATATCAGCTTGTAATGCAGAAACTTTTTCTACTACATTTGAAGCATTAGCTTTTGTTAATTTTTCAACAGAGCGTAGGGTTTCTTCTTGTTCTCTTAGGTATTCATACGCAGCTTTTCCTGTTAAAGCTTCAATTCTACGAACCCCTGCAGCTACACCTGATTCAGATACAATCTTGAAGATACCTACTTCAGCACTGTTAGCATTGTGAGTTCCTCCACATAGTTCGATAGAGTAATCACCAATAGAAACAACACGCACAACATCTCCGTATTTTTCACCAAATAATGCTTGAGCACCAAGTTTTCTTGCTTCAGCGATAGGCATTTCTTCTGTTTTGATTTCTAACGCATTCCAAATTTGTTTGTTTACTTCTTGCTCAACTTTTTCAATTTCTTCTTTTGTCAGTGGAGCAAAGTGAGTAATATCAAATCGTAATTTTTCATCAGTTACTAAAGATCCTGCTTGTTTAATGTGGCTTCCTACTTCATGACGAAGTGCTTCATTTAGTAAGTGAGTTGCAGTATGGTTTTTCTCAATATTTAATCTGTAAGGTCTATTAACTTCAAGTTTGTATTCTTTACCAACTACTAATTCCCCTTCTAGTACTTTTACTAAGTGAATGTGACGTTTGTCAGGAAGTTTCTTAACATCTATTACTTCAGCTTTGAATCCTTCTGCTAATACTAAACCTCTATCAGCTACTTGACCACCACTTTCAGCATAGAATGGAGTTTTATCGAATACTACTTTTACGTTCTCTTCACCTTTATAGTTTTCTAATAGATTATCTTCTTTATCAACTATAGCTAATAATTTACCTTCATCTGTAAGTTTAGTATATCCAGTAAACTCACTGTCTCCTACTATTCTGTTGTATAAATCAGATTGTACTTGCATTGAAGAATCTTCTTGACGAGATGAACGAGCACGTTCTTTTTGTTTTTCCATCTCTTCATTAAACCCATCAATATCAATTGTTAATCCTAATTCTTCTGCATATTCTTCAGTTAATTCAATTGGGAATCCAAAAGTATCATAAAGTTTGAATGCATCTTTACCAGAAATTACTTTCGTTGTATCTTTGACTTCTTTAGCAATATTATTTAAGATTGCTTCACCTTCGTTTAATGTTTCATGGAATCTGTCTTCCTCTTTAAGAATTACATCTTTAACAAAGTTTGCACTTTCTTTAACATTTGGATAGTAGTCTTCCATAATTTCAGCAACAACATCAGTTAATTTATACATGAATGAGTTGTTTAAACCTAAAACTTTTGCATATCTTACCGCACGACGTAATAATCTTCTTAAGATATATCCACGTCCTTCATTTGATGGTAAAGCTCCATCTGCAATAGCGAATGCTACAGTTCTGATGTGATCAGCGATAACTTTAAACGCTACATCTTGTTCAGCATTTACACCGTATTTTGCTCCTGAAAGTTTTTCGATTTCTCTGATAATAGGGATAAATAAGTCAGTATCAAAGTTTGTTGGTACATCTTGTAATACAGATACTATTCTCTCTAATCCCATCCCTGTATCTATGTTTTTCGCAGGAAGTTCTGTATATGTACCATCAGCATTGTGATTATATTGACTGAATACTACGTTCCATACTTCAAGATATCTATCGTTTTCTCCACCTGGATACATTTCTTCTTTTGGAGACCATGTATCAGCATCTTCTCCACGGTCATAGAAGATTTCAGTGTTTGGTCCTGAAGGCCCTTCACCGATATCCCAGAAGTTACCTTCAATACGAATAATTTTTTCTTCAGGTAATCCAATAACATTGTGCCATAAATCATATGCTTCTGTATCTTCAGGGTGAATTGTTACTGATAATTTTTCTTTTTCTAATCCTAACCATTTCTCAGAAGTTAAGAATTCCCAAGCCCAAGGTACTGCTTCATTTTTGAAGTAATCACCAATTGAGAAGTTACCTAACATCTCGAAGAATGTGTGGTGACGTGCAGTTTTCCCAACATTTTCAATATCATTTGTTCTAATTGATTTTTGTGAGTTAGTAATTCTTGGATTTTCAGGTATTTCTCTTCCATCAAAATATTTTTTAAGAGTAGCTACTCCTGAGTTAATCCATAGTAAAGTTGGATCATCTACTGGTACTAAAGAAGCACTTGGTTCAATTTTGTGCCCTTTTTCTACGAAGAAATCTAAGTACATTCTTCTAATTTGTGTTGATGTTAGTTGTTTCATTAATTTTTCTCCTTTCAAGCTAACAAATAAATAAAAAAGCCCCTTGTGTAAAATTTATTACACAAGGGACGACTATAATCGTGTTACCACCCTAATTCGAGCACATCTTGTACTCCTCATTAGTTTTTATAACGGCTTAAATGCCGATGAAGTACTACATAGGTAGCATAAAAGTTCTATTATGAATCCTTTTCACCACTAGATTCTCTCTGTTAAATAATATGCTTAACTTTTAATTCCTAAACTTCATTGTATATGTATGTTATTATAAACAGATAAGTTACGTTTGTCAATAGATATTACTTAGAATTTCTCATTTCAAACATAGCTTTCTTTTGCCAAAGCTTCATGTTTTGTTTTAGCGTATCAAAACCATATTCAAAATTCAATGTATCTAAACTATTAATCTCTTTTTTTTCTGTATCTTTTTTCTGTTTAAAGTTTAATGTTGCATTAATTTTATTATCTTTTATTGATAATACTTTAACTTCTAAAATCTCATCTTGTTTTATATAACTACTTATATCAAAAATAAAACAATTAGTAATTTCAGAAATATGAATTAATCCTACCATTTTATCTCGTGTTTCTATAAAGGCACCGTATGGTTTCACGGCTGTTACTTTGACCTTTATAATATCACCTGGACGAACTTCTCTATAGCTCATTTTTGATTTTCTCTACAACTGCTTCAACTGTAAATCCGTATTCTTCGATTACTTTATTCGCAGGTGCAGATGCTCCAAATTTATCAATTCCGATAGCTAATCCATCTAAACCAACATATTTGTACCATAGAGCACTATTACCCATTTCTAATGATACACGACGACGGATATTTAATGGTAGTAATTCCTCTTTATATTCTTTAGATTGTTCTTCAAATAATTCTACTGATGGCATACTTACTACACGTACTTTAGAACCGTCTGTTTCTAGTTCGCGTGCTACATCAATTGCTAATGCTACTTCTGAACCTGTTGCGATTAAAATAGTATCGAAGTCTGCCGCTGTTTCATAAACTACATAAGCACCTTTAGCAACTTTTTCGAATGAAGAATTTTCTAAGATTGGTAAGTTTTGACGAGTTAGAACAATTGAAGTTGGTCTATCGTTAGTTTTTTGTGATAAGTACCAAGCAGCTTGTGTTTCAGTCGCATCAGCTGGTCTGAATACATAAGTATTTGGTATTGTTCTTAATGATGCTAAGTGTTCGATTGGTTCGTGAGTTGGACCATCTTCACCTACTGCAATACTATCATGCGTGAATACATATGTTACCGGTAGGTTTTGTAATGCTGATAATCTTAACGCTCCTTTTAGATAGTCTGAGAATACGAAGAATGTACCACCAAATACACGTACACCACCATGTAGCATTAATCCATTTAATACTGTTGCCATTGCGAATTCACGTACACCGAATTGAACATTACGTTCTGTTCTGTGAGCATCATCTTGTAAGTTATCACCTTTAATAAATGTCATATTAGAGTGAGAAAGGTCAGCTGAACCTCCGAAGAATGTTGGTAATACTGCCGCAACACTGTTAATAGCATCTTGAGAAGAGTTACGAGTTGCTTGTGCTTCTCCTACATTTTTGAATGAAAAACTTTCTTTTGTTAAATGTTTAATATCTTCACGCGTAAGAGCTTCTTCTAACTCTTTTGCTAACTCAGGGTATGCTGCTTTATAATCGGCATATAATTTTTTCCATTTAGCGTATTCACTTTCTCCACGATCTGCAACATTAGCTTTGAAATCAGCATATACATCAGCAGGAATATCGAATGGTTCATTTTCCCAACCGATTTCTTTTCTGAATAATGCAGTTTCTTCATCACCTAAAGGAGCTCCATGCACACCATTTGTTCCTTGTCTATTAGGAGAACCAGCTCCGATAATAGTTTTAACTTCAATTAATGTTGGTTTATCAGATTTTTTAGCTTGTTCAATTGCTGCGTTTACTGCTTCTACACTAGCTCCATCTTCAACTAGAATTGTATTCCATCCGTATGCTTCATATCTAGCACGCACATTTTCTGAGAATGCATCTTTAGTTTCACCATCTAAACAAATATCATTTGAATCGTATAATACTACAAGTTTGTTTAATTTTTGAACTGCAGCAAAACTTGATGCTTCAGAAGCAACACCTTCCATGATATCCCCATCACCACAAATTACATACGTATAATGGTCAAATAGATTATATCCTTCTTTATTATATTTAGCTGCTAAGTATCTTTCTGCTAAAGCCATACCAACTGCAGTAGAGATACCTTGACCAAGTGGTCCTGTTGTAGCATCGATACCTTTAGTGTGTCCAAACTCAGGGTGTCCTGGTGTTTTAGAACCCCATTGACGGAAGTTTTTAACTTCTTCTAAAGATACATCTTCAAATCCTGATAAGTGTAATAATGAGTATAATAACATTGATCCGTGTCCTGCTGATAATACGAATCTATCTCTGTTTATCCAATCTGTTTTCTTAGGGTTTACTCTTAAATGTTTAGTAAATAAAGAATAAGCCATCGGTGCAGCACCCATTACTACTCCAGGGTGTCCTGATTTTGCTTTATTAATCGCATCAACACCTAAAACTTTTATCGCGTTAACTGATTTTTGTGACATAAAATGTCCTCCTAAATTATAATTCTATTCTACCAGATATAGCTCTTGATAAAGTAACCTCATCCACGTATTCGATATCACTACCAAAAGAAATACCTTGAGCTATTCTAGTAACTCTTATATCTGTATTTTTTAAATATCTCGAAATAAAACTTGCTGTTCCCTCACCTTCAGGAGATGAATTTGTAGCAAGAATAATCTCTTTTACTGTTTCATCTTGTGCTCGTTCAAAAAGGGATTTTATGTTGATATCTAAAGGGCCAATTCCATCCATCGGAGAAATTAATCCATCAAGCACATGATACACTCCCCTATATTGTTGCATATTTTCCATAGCAACTAAGTCATTATCATTGGCAACTACGCAAATAGTCGACTTATCTCTACCAGGATCTGAACAAATATCACATACGTGTTCTTCACTAAGTCTTCCACATACTTCACAATTAGTTAGTTTTTCTTTAAGACTTACTAAACTATCTGCAAAGTTTTTGATATCATTATCATTCATTTTTAGAGTGTGAAAAGCCAATCTTACAGCTGTCTTCTTCCCTATTCCTGGTAATAGAGAATAACTTTCTATTAAATCTAAAATTGGTTTTGGATATTGCATCTTATAGACCTGGGATACTTAATCCGTTTGTAAATTTACCTAATGTTTCTTCTTTTAGTTTAGTTGATTTTTCTAATGCATCATTTACTGCTGTTAACACTAAATCTTGAAGCATTTCGATATCTTCTGGATCAACAACTTCTTCTTTAATTTTAATATCTAAAATTTTACCATCACCATTAGCAATAGCAGTAACCATCCCACCAGATACAGTTCCTTCAACAGTTTGGTCTTTTAATCCTTCTTGGGCTTCTAGCATATCTTTCTGCATTTTTTGCATCTTTCTCATCATTTGTTGCATATTTCCCATTCCGCGCATAATATTTCCTCCTAAGTTCTAATTATATTATAATTCTATTTAAAATTTTACAACTTGTCAATAATTTGCAATTCATTTCAAATTATTTCATTTTTATTACATAAATATTTTCATTTTATTCAGTTTCTATTATAATATCACCAAATAATTCATCTATCTTTGTTAAATTTTCTTCTTCAACTTGTTCTTTCTCTTCATGTACTTCTTGTACGGGATTGTCTAATTCATCTTTTAGTATTTCATATTGATGATCTTGTATTGTGTAAATTTCATACTCGACACCAATGAATCTCTTAAATAAACTCTCTAAATACTTTTTATATTTAGAATTCGGAGCCATTTTAACCATATTATCCATTTCATTAAAAACTAGTAAACCACCTTCTTTAGAAGATGCTATAAGTTTACACGACTTAAATAAATCTCTCATTGTAGTTACTTCTGGATTATTTGTATTTAAACTCTCATTAATTATTTTTATAAATACATTAGATGCATAGTTTGTAAGATTAGGATTTGAATCCTGTATAAGTTTGATAATCTTATTTTTATCTTTTATTATTACTTCTTTTATTTCTTCTTTTGGTGTATTAACTATACCAGTATTTTGAAGTATATTACTATTTGTACTAGTTTGGATACTGTTAGTTTGAGATAATTCCGTAATATTTTTCAGTTCTGTTCTTAATTGAAATAGCTTGTCTTCTAATAGTTTTACTCTATTTTCTAACTCAATATTTCTTGTACTAGACACAGAACCTTTTATACTATCGTTAGTCAAATTATTTTGATTAGTACCTTCTTCTTTAGAACATATTTTTACTATACAAATTTGCATATAACTCATATATTCAGTTGAGAATCTAATGTGCTGTTCTGTTTGAGATAAGTACTCTATTATTTTATAGAAATAATCAAAACCTACACCATCTATTTCTGTTGAGATTTTTTCAACATTATAAACAGTATGTTTAGTGTCTTTTAAATTTTTATATACTACAATATCTCTAGTTACATTTATTAAATCATTAAGTAGTAACTTAGTATCTTTTGCTTGAGCTACAAATTCATTATATTTTAATAGTGATTTTGTAACATCACCTTGCAGTAATCCTCTGTAAAATTCTAGTATATCATCTTCACTTATAGATGAAGTAACTTCTAATATATGATTCAAAGTTATCTCTTCAGCATAATTAGAAACTTGGTCTAAAATACTAATCGCATCTCTTAATCCACCTTTAGCCAGTGTAGCAATTTTCTCTATTGCTGCTTCTTCAATAACTAAATTTTCTTCTTTTGCAATGTATTTTAATCTATCAATTAACTGTTCTTGAGATAAATTTTTAAACTCAAATCTTTGACATCTTGATAAAATTGTTGCAGGTATTTTATGAATTTCAGTTGTAGCAAGTATAAAGATTACATGTGCTGGTGGTTCCTCTAGCGTTTTTAATAATGCATTAAACGCAGCAGTTGTTAGCATATGTACTTCGTCTATGATATAGACTTTATATTTACCTTCAGTTGGTAGAAATTTAATAGCTTCTTTGATATCACGAACTTCGTCAACACCATTGTTACTAGCTGCATCTATCTCAATTATGTCAACATTTTCTTTTTGATATATTTCATTTCCATTAACCTCATTAGCAAATATTTTCGCTATAGAAGTTTTACCAGTTCCTCTTGATCCATAAAATAAATAGGCGTGACTTATTTGATCTTTGTCAATCGCATTTTTCAACACAGAAACTATATGATTTTGACCAACTATATCATTAAACGTTTGTGGTCGATATTTCCTATATAATGCTTGAAACATACAAACCTCCTAAATTATTTTAACTTAATAATTATACCATATTTTTGATATATCTTATAGTAAAAAAGAGAAACAATAGAATCACAATTTATAAAAATATGACTCCTAGTTCCTCACTTAATTCACATACTTATCTTTAAGTTTATTATATCGATATCTTAATTGAACTGGGGTTTCTGTTAAATACCATCTTCCTTTGTACTTTTCTACAGTTAAAAACTTATGCCATCATTTATTAAATATTTTTTATCCAACTCGTCGTTATTATTTAATTTCTTAAATCTAACCAGTTTATTAATTGAGTAATTATTTAATAGTCTTTTAAAACTATTATTTAAATCATTTATCATATATATTAATCCTTTTCTATGAACATTATATAGTATTTTAATTAATCTTTATTTAGTTTTATCTATATGAATTAAAATAAAATTAAATACAATCCAACTACTAGGCAACCAACACCAGTTATTTGCAAAATTCTCCCAGTTCTTTTACTATCCTTTGCGTACTTTTTAATATTTTCTGGTAACTTCGCTTCTTCATAACTTATGCTGATACCACTAATTAAATGAGCATTATCCCCCCTTAGAATATACTTGGCTATAATAAAGAATACCCCCGCCATATAAAACATCATAAAAGCTATTGCATAATCTATATATTCACTAGGCAAAAGGATAGACGAAAAAATTAAGATTTCACATGGTAACATCAGTAGAATTGCTGTACTTACTTTCATAGTAATGCACCCCTTTTGTACTTCACTTAGCTATACTATATTTCAATTTTATTATACAATAACAAAACACCAATGGTCAAAACTTATCCAAAAAATAACTCTCCTTACTGTAATTTCCATTCAGTAAAAAGCATCTTATATCTGCTATATAAATTTCTTATAATATTATTGAATAATTGCATTTCCCCTTGACTATATATATATATATATATATATAATATTAGTATAAAAATTTTTAGGAGGAGTTATTATGTCAAAAAAAATTACAGATCAAGATGGAAATGTATATATTCAAAAAAAACCTATCTATAAAAGAGTTTGGTTTATAGTTTTAGCTGCAATTGTACTTATATTAATTATTCAGCAAACAACTGATAACAAGAAAAAAGATGTAGAAGTTAAAAATTCTACTCAAGAAACACAGAAAGCGAAATATGAAGTTTCTGAAATTAATATTGAAAAAGATTCATTTTCTAGCTATGTTACAGGAGTATTAAAGAACAATACTGATAAAGAGAAATCATATGTTCAAATTACTATTCCTGCGTATGATGCTAATGGTAACAAAGTTGGTGATGCACTAGCTAATGTTAACGATTTAAAACCAAATTCAACATGGAAATTTAAAGCTATGTATATTGGTTCAGAAAAAAATGTTACATTCAAAACTGAAGAATTAAAAGTAAGCGGCTTTTAAGAGTATTCACATAAATTTTAAATTATTAAGAGAGA
This sequence comes from Gemella haemolysans, assembly GCF_001553035.1. Classification (GTDB taxonomy): domain Bacteria; phylum Bacillota; class Bacilli; order Staphylococcales; family Gemellaceae; genus Gemella; species Gemella haemolysans_B. The sequence goes on along the minus strand of NZ_KQ959965.1, from coordinate 12,270 downwards.
CTATCAAAAACGATAATCTCTCTTAATTTTATTTTCTATTGTTAATTTTGAATTTCAAGAATAGATCGTTATAGAATTGAAGCATTTTTGGATCTAAATCTTCGTACACTTCAGCTCTATTTCCAAAACTTTCCAAATCTGGATAAAATTGTTCATCACTTGTAGTTTCTTCTGATAACAATTCTTTAGCTTTAGCGTTAGGAGTTGCATAGCCGATAAATTCAGAGTTTTTTGCTGCATTTTCTGGTTTTAACATAAAGTTAATAAATTTATATGCAGCCTCTTCATTTTTAGAAGTTTTTGGAATTACTATATTGTCAAACCATAGGTTAGTTCCTTCTTTAGGTAATGCATAAACCATATTTTCATTTTCTTCCATAATTGATTTTGCATCCCCTGAGAATACTACTGATACCCATGCTTCATTATTAATCATAAGCATTTTCTTCTCATCAGAATTAATTGCTTTAATATTAGGATGAAGTAACTCTAATTTCCTTTCTGCTAAATTTAAATCTACTTCATTAGTATCATTTACTGAATTCCCTTCTGATTGAAGAGCAATTCCCATCATTTCACGTGCACCATCAATTAATAAAATATTATTTTCTAAACGTGCATCCCAAAGGTCATTCCATTTTTCGAATTTAAGGTCTTCTGGAACTTTAGTTTTATCATAAAGTATTCCTAGAGTTCCCCAGAAATAAGGAATTGAATATTCATTCTTTGGATCAAAACTTTTATCTCTAAATTGTTCTTCAATATTATCAAATCCTTCAATTTTACTGTGATCTAATTTTTTTAGTAGATTTAGCTTTTTCATCTTTTTAATCATATAATCAGATGGAATTACTATATCATAAGGTGTAGATCCTGCTTGAATTTTTGTAAGCATAGCCTCATTAGAATCAAATGTTTCATATACTACTGAAATCCCAGTTTCTTCTTCAAACTTTTTAATTAAATCCGGATCAATATATTCTCCCCAGTTGAAAATTGTTAAAGTTTGTTTATCACCACTATTTGAACTATTTATAAAATTACGACTATATAATAATCCTAAACAGATAACTAATATTGAAATTGCTGAAATAAGTAATTTTTTCATATTATCTTACCTCCCTTTTTAATTTACTAGTATTGATTACATAATAAATTAATACCGCTACAACAACAAAGATAGTTAAAACTGTAGATAAAGCATTAATCTGTAAGTTAATTCCTTGTCGTGCCATTGAGTAAATTTCAACAGAAAGTGTTTGGAATCCATTACCTGTAACAAAGAACGTCACTGCGAAATCATCTAACGAATAAGTTAATCCCATAAAGAATCCTGCCCAAATCCCTGGTGTAATATAAGGAATTACAATCTTACTTAATACTTGAGGATAAGTCGCTCCTAAGTCTATTGCTGCATCAACCATACTTCTTGGCATCTCGTATAGTTTAGGTAATACCATTAATACAACTATCGGAATACTAAATGCAATATGTGATAATAATACAGACCAAAAACCTTGAATAGTATCTAATCCTGTGTACTTAGAAATGAAAGTAAACATTAATAAGAATGAACATCCTATAATAACGTCAGGACTTACAATAAGAATATTATTCCCTACTAAGAAAGAATTCTTTTGTTTATTAGATTTTAAAGAATATATTCCTAATGCTCCTAGTGTTCCAAAAATAGCAGAAAATAATCCGCAAAGTAGTGCAACTACTATCGTATTAATTACAATAACCATCATACGCGTATTTTCAAATAAATCTACATAATGTTTCCAAGAAAAACCTTCGAAATCAATCATTGTCTTACCTGAGTTAAACGAGTAGTATGCTAAGTATATTAGAGGTATATATAATATTGCAAAGATAACCCCTAAATATATTTTTGAAGTTAATTTCATTATTTTCTACCTCCAAAATTAGTTTTATCTTTAGTATTTGTAAGAACCATTATGATTCCCATTACTACTATTAAGAATACTGCGATTGTTGAACCAATTCCCCAGTTTTGAGTAACTAAGAAATGCTCTTCAATAGCTGTACCTAAGTTGATAATTTTGTTTCCAGCAACAAGTCGTGTAATCATGAATAATGATAGAGCTGGAATAAATGTTACCTGAATACCAGTTTTAACACCATTAATACTTAATGGTAAAATAATTTTTAAGAACGTAGTTTTAAAGTCAGCACCTAAATCATATGATGCTTCAATTAAGTTTTTATTCATACCAGAAACCGAGTTATAAATAGGTAATAACATAAATGGTAAGAATATGTAACTTGATACAAAAATAAAACTAAATGAATTAAATAGTAAACTTTGAGAACCTATACCAATATACTCTAAGAAACTATTAATTGTTCCATATTCACCAAATAATCCTAAAAACGCATAAGTTTTTAATAAGATATTAATCCATGTTGGTAAAATAATTAATAGAAGCAACAGTTCTTTATACTTACTTTTATTAATAGCAAATGCTAATGGATAACTAATCACTAAACATATAAGTGTAATTAAAAATGCATACCAAAAACTATAAAGTGTCATTAATACATAAGTACTACTAAAAAATATCTTATAATTTTCAAGTGTAAAATTACCATCTATATCTCTAAAAGAATAATAAACTATTAGTAATATTGGAAATACTACAAAAAGCAACATCCACATTATATACGGAATCATAAAAAATGAGCGTGTTTTTTTATTGAACATTCTTTATTCCTCCTCTTCATATGATTCAAGACGAGCATCAAATTCTTCTTCAGTTTCTCCAGGCACCATGATATGTATTGCTTCAGGATCAAAGTTTAAACTTACAGCTGCTCCTGGTTTTGCTTGTTTCGTCGAATGAACAATCCATTCATTGTATTGATCATCTAAACAACAGATTTCATAGTGAACTCCTCTAAACAGCTGAGTATCTACTACTACACTGATTTTACCTTTATCAGCACTTGTAATCTCTAAGTCCTCTGGACGAATAACTACTTCTACTCGTTTATTTTTATCTAAACCAGCATCCACGCATTCATATTGTTTACCGTAGATTTCAACTAAATAATCATCTAACATAACAGCATTAACAATATTAGATTCACCAATGAAATCAGCAACAAAACGGTTTACCGGCTCATCATAAATATCAGTAGGCGTACCACTTTGTTCAATTTTCCCATGATTCATTACGAAGATATAGTCACTCATCGCTAGAGCTTCCTCTTGGTCGTGAGTTACATAGATAAACGTAATACCTGTTTGTTGTTGCAGTTCACGAAGTTCATATTGCATCTCTTGACGAAGTTTTAAATCAAGTGCTGATAGTGATTCATCTAACAGGATAATTTCAGGTTCATTAACAATTGCACGAGCTATAGCAACACGTTGTTTTTGTCCACCACTCATCTCGCTTATATCACGATTTTCAAAACCAGCTAAATTAACTTGTTTAAGAGCTTTTTTTACTTTCTTATTAATTACTTCTTTCTTTTCATTTTTAATTTTTAATCCAAAAGCAACATTTTCAAATACATTCATGTGTGGGAATAATGCATAATCCTGGAACACAGTATTTACATGTCTCTTATTCGCAGGTAGATCATTAACCACTTTGTCATCAAGTAGTACATCACCTGATGTTGGACTTAAAAATCCACCAATTAATTTTAAAATTGTACTTTTACCACATCCACTTGGTCCTAGTAATGTATAGAATTTTCCTTTTTCTATTTCTAAATCAATATTCTTTAATACATGTGTATTACCAAAAGACATTGATACATTTTTAAATTCAACAATATTTGCCATTATTTTCTCCTTATAAATACGAATTTGTCGCTACAATTAACACTTCACATTCTTCATCAAATGGATTTGATATTCTATGTTCTGACGTAGCTAAAAAATAAAAACTTTCATGAGTAGAAGCAATAAACTCCTCATCACCTAATCTCAATTTACATTTCCCCTTCAGCACATAACATAATGTTTCTGATTCAGAAGGATCAAATGTTTTATAATTACAATTTTTATCAAGTTTTAATATAAGAGATTCCATCTCTTTCTCATTTGATTCTGGAACCAACCATGTAAGTTTATATCCTTCATCAGTTTCTTCATAACTAGTCTGATCTTCTAATGAATAATATACTTTCTGACTAGTACTCTCCTTATCGAAGAAATCTTTAGGAGCACATCCAAGAACTTGTAGTATATTAAAAAAAGTTTCCATTGATGGTGACGCTAAATCACGCTCAACTTGAGATATATACCCTTTACTAAGGTCTGTACGTTCCCCTAACTCTTCTTGGGTGAGGTTTTTTTGAATTCGTAATCTCTTTAATCTTTCACCTATAGAATACATAACTTCTCCTTTCTATAGTTAATAAGTCAATTTGTTTAACAATACATAACTTTTAGTTAATTTTGTTTATTATTATCTAACAAAACGTTAATAATGTTTACTATCAGTAAACTTCTCGTTATTTAAGTTTATTAATAATAAACTCTTTGTTTAGTATGATTAAATCACAAATTATATAATACTATATTTTTAAGTTAAAATCAAGTTAAAATCGACTTATTTTTCAACTTTTTAATAATAATAATTTTATCTATAAAGCTTATTATTCTTTATTATCTTAACGTTTTAGTATATAATGGTACTATTAATATAAGAAAGAAATCAAGGTACCATAATGAAATTTAAAATACTACAACCTTTCCCAACAGTAGAGGTTTATTTAAGTCAATTTTTAAAAGTGTCAAAAAAAAATATACATACTATTAGAATGCAAAGTCATCATGATAAACAAACAATTAAAGTTAATGAGAAAGAAGCAGATTTAACATCAAGTTTATCTACAAATGATTCATTAGAATTAAATATAGTTCTAGCTACATCTAATTACTTATCAAACACAAATACTACAATAAACAAGGAATATGAGGATGATTATATACTTATTGTATCAAAACCATTCAGTATAAAAACTCATCCAAATGATATAGAAGCTGAAAATGATACGCTAGTTAACTATTTAATAGCTGACTATAGCTATCTAGAACCTATTCACAGACTTGATATAGATACTTGTGGTTTAGTGATTCTAGCAAAAACTCCTCTAATCAAAGCTAAACTAGATCAAATGCTTGAACAAAGAGCAATTAAACGTTACTATACAGCATTAATAAAAAACAATATTAAACCACAAACTATTAATACTAATATAGGAAGAGATAGTAAAGAAAAAAACAAAATGGCAGTGACAAGAAATGGGAAAAATGCTATTACTAATATACTTGAGTGCAGTAAATTAGATCAAAATAAATTTTCAGTTCTAGTATCACTTGAAACAGGTAGAACTCATCAAATAAGAGTACATTTAGCTTCTATAGGAGTTCCAATAATCGGAGATAAATTATATTCAAAAGATGGCTATAAATACGATAAAATGTATTTAGGAGCACTTAAAGTAAATTTCCCACACCCTGTTACAGGAAACACTTTAGAAATTAAATCGTCAATTGAAAAAGATTTTATATAATAAATTTTATACAATAATAAGAAAAAGAGATGTGCAAAATTATTACACATCTGTTTTCTTAAATTATTTTTTCATTTGTTTTTGAGCTTGTTTTTGCGCTTTTTGCATGTTGCTCATAACTTGATTGATTTTTTTACGAGATGGTTTTTGTCCCATTTGACTCATCATACTCATAACCATATCTTCGTTAATTTGAGGATTTTTTTCCATGTAGTTCATGAAATTACGTCTTGCTAGATAGAAACCTCCAACAACACCGATAAGTAAACAAATTGCTCCAACTAAAATTGTAACTGCAGTTTCACTCATTGTTAATTTCCTTTCTTCTTAGGAGTTATATCTTCTCCATTTTCATTAATTACTTTAGTATTATCTAATATGTTTCTCATATTAGCTTTAAAATTTTGTAAATATAATTGTCTATATTTAGCTAATTCTTCTGATTCCTCAGTAGTTAATTCACGCTCTCTTTTTGTCGCATTAAGTGAATTAATTTTAGCAATAACTTCATTCATTTCCATATTATTATACACTCATTAACTCTTCTTGTTTTTCTTTAGTAACTTTGTCGATTTCAGCAACAAATTTATCAGTTACTTTTTGAATATCATCAGAATATCCTTTTAAATCGTCTTCAGTAATTTGAGAAGATTTTTCTAATTTTTTCATAGCATCCATTGCATCACGACGAACATTACGTACAGCAACTTTAGCACCTTCAGATTCTTTACCTACTAATTTAGCAAGTTCTTTACGACGTTCCTCAGTTAATGCTGGGAATACAATACGAATTACTGTTCCATCATTAGCTGGGTTTAATCCTAAATCTGATGCTTGAATAGCTTTTTCGATATCTCCTAATAAAGTTTTTTCGTATGGAGAAATTACAAGCATTTTAGGTTCTGGTACAGAAACCCCTGCAACTTGATTAATCGGAGTTGGTACACCATAGTAATCAACTGTTAATCTATCTAAAACAGCTGCACTAGCCTTACCAGCTCTGATAGATGCTAATTCACGACGTAAACTAGCAATCGCTTTTTCCATTCTTTCGTTTAAATTATTCATTATTTGTTCAGGCATAATTGTAAACTCCTAATATAAATTTTATTCAATAGTTGTTCCCAGATTAGAATCAGAAACAACTTTAACAATATTTTCTGCATCATCTATTGAAAAGACAATAATTGGCAGGTGATTATCCATACAGAATGTAATTGCTGTAGAATCCATTATTGTTAACCCTTTGTTCATAATATCCATGTATGATAACTTATCATATTTAGTTGCTGTGCTGTCAAGTTTTGGATCAGCAGAGTAAACTCCATCAACACCATTTTTACCCATTAAAATAGCTTCAGCACCGATTTCTTTAGCACGTAATGCTGCTGTTGTATCTGTTGAGAAATATGGATTCCCAATTCCAGCTGCAAATATAGCAACACGACCTTTTTCTAAGTGTCTTATTGCACGTCTTCTGATATATGGCTCAGCCATTTCTTTCATTTCAACTGATGTTAATACACGTGTATCCACACCTTTTTGTTCTAATGCATCTTGTAATGCTAATGAATTCATAACTGTAGCTAACATACCCATTGAGTCAGCCGTAGCGCGTTCCATTCCTAGTTCTTCACCAGTTTTTCCACGCCAGATATTTCCTCCACCAACAACGATAGCAACTTCTACCCCTTGTTTTACTACCTCTACGATTTGAGAAGTTATTTTTGTAACAACTTCAGAATCAATACCGAATCCTTTTCCACCTGCTAGTGCTTCACCACTTAACTTATATAAAACTCTTTTATATTTAGTAGCCATTTCTATCCTCCTAATAAATTACAGACATTATTGTTTCCACTATACTAATTTTTTAAAAAAGCACACACAAGAAGTGTGTGCTTAACCTCTTTTAATAAAATATATTAAATAGAGAATTATTATTTGCTAGCGTTAACTTGGCTCATTACTTCTTCAGCAAAGTTATCTTCTTTTTTCTCGATACCTTCACCAACTTCGTAACGTACGAATTTAGCAAGTTTTCCACCTTTTGATACTAAGAATTTTTCAACAGTGAAACTATCGTCTTTAACGAATTTTTGGTTAACAACTGTGATTTCTTCTAAGAATTTGTTAATTCTACCAACGATCATTTTTTCAACGATGTTAGCAGGTTTTCCTTCGTTTAATGCTTGCTCAGTTAATACTTTTTTCTCGTGCTCAAGTACATCAGCTGGTACTTCGCTTTCGTCTAAGTATTTAGGAGCTAAAGCAGCGATGTGCATTGCAACATCTTTAGCTGCTTCTTCGTCAGTGCTTCCTTCAACAAGAGTAAGAACACCAATTCTTCCTCCCATGTGAGAGTATGCACCGAATGCATCAGCGTCAGATTTAGTTACAACTTCAAATCTTCTTAATGAAAGTTTTTCACCAATTGTAGCGATACCTTCGTTAATTACTGCTTCAACAGTTCCACCTTGAGCTTCTACTTGAAGAGCTTCTTCTAAAGTTGCTGGTTCAGCTGCTAAGATAGCTTCTGCAACATTTTTTACTAAAGCAACGAATTTTTCGTTTTTAGCAACGAAGTCAGTTTCTGAGTTGATTTCTAAGATAACAGCTTTGTTACCTTTAACCTCGATGTAAGAAAGACCTTCTGCAGCGATTCTGTCAGCTTTTTTAGCTGCTTTAGCGATACCATTTTCTCTTAGGTAGTCGATTGCTGCATCGATATCTCCATCAGTTTGAGTTAGTGCTTTTTTACAGTCCATCATACCAGCACCAGTACGTTCTCTTAATTCTTTTACCAAACTAGCTGTAATTTGTGCCATTTTGATTTGCCTCCGTTATTTTATTATTAATTTTTTTATTTGTTTTATAATCTAAAATTATTCTTCAGTTGCTTCTACTTCTTCAGAAACTTCTTCAGTTTCTTCGATGTTACCTTCGTTGTAAGCTACAAAAGCGTCTGCCATTTTAGCTGTTAATAATTTAACTGCACGAATAGCATCGTCGTTTGCAGGGATTACGTAATCAACATCATCTGGATCACAGTTTGTATCTACGATACCTACTACAGGAATTCCTAATTTTTTAGCTTCAGCAATTGCGTTGTGCTCTTTCTTAGGATCTACTACGAAGATTGCATCTGGCATACCTTTCATTTCACGAATTCCACCTAAGAATTTAACTAATTTATCGTATTCTTTTCTTAATTCGATAACTTCTTTTTTAGGTAGTACTTCGAATACTCCATCAGCTTCCATTTTTTCGATTTCAGTGATTCTGTCAATACGTCCTTTAATTGTTTTGTAGTTAGTTAAAGTTCCACCTAACCAACGGTGATTGATGTAGTATTGACCACTTCTTTCAGCTTCTTCTTTAATAGCATCTTGTGCTTGTTTTTTAGTACCTACGAATAACATTTTTCCGCCTTGATCAGCAACTGATTTTACGAATTCGTATGCTTCATCAACTTTCTTAACTGTTTTTTGTAAGTCGATAATGTAGATACCGTTTCTTTCTGTGAAGATGTATTTATCCATTTTAGGGTTCCATCTTCTTGTTTGGTGACCGAAGTGTACACCAGCTTCTAATAATTGTTTCATTGAAATAACTGCCATAGTTATTTTCCTCCTTGGTTTTTTCCTCCGACATTCTCTAAGCTTACTGCAAACATAAATGCACCGAGCAGCTACTCAAATGTCGTGTGTTATATTTTTGTTGATTTTAACTCAACTTTATTAATTATATAGCATTACCAACTAAAAATCAAGTATTTTAATAAATTTTACATCAATAATTATCTTCTATATTAATAACTATTTTATTTATTTTTTATTACTTTTTATTTTTATGTATTATGAAAACAAATGTAATTTTTTTACATTAATCAAAATTATTTCGTTTAAGAACTTGATTTTTTTATAAAGTAGTATTATAATTTATTAGAACGTAATAATTACGAATAACGGAGGAGTATTACAAATGAATAAATTTTTAAAAATAATTTCAGTAGTTGCTGCATTCGCCCTACTTTTAGTCGGATGTTCAAGCAAAACTAATTCTGGAGCTACAAACTCTGGAAGTAAAACAAAAATCGTTACTTCTGTAAACTTTTATGCAGAAGTTGCTAAGAGTATAGCAGGAGATAAAGCAGACGTTTCGTCTATTATAACTTCTACTTCAGTAGATCCACATGATTTTGAACCAACTGCTCAAGATGCTAAAACTGTTGCTGATTCTAACATCGCAATTCTTAACGGTGGTGGATACGATTCTTGGTTCGAAAAACTTACTGCTAATAGTAAAGACATCAAAAAAATTGACGGTGCTAAACTTCTAGGACTTAAAGATGGAGATAATGAACACATTTGGTACAACCCAGAAGTAATGAGTAAAGTTGCAGATGAACTTACTAAAGTCTTATCTGAAAAAGATTCTGCTAATAAAAATTTCTATGAAAAAAATAGAGATAACTACAAAAAAGAACTTTCAAAAATTACTGATAAAATTAATTCTTTAAAAGATAAAGCAAATGGTAAATCAGTACTTACTACAGAACCTGTTTTCGAATATGCAGTTGAATCTCTTGGACTAAAAACAACAGATCAAGTTAAAAAACTAGCTCAAGCAACTGAAGAAGGAAATGACCCTGCTCCACAAGACTTAAAAACTATTCAAGAGCAAATCAAATCTAAACAGATTTCATTAATCATCAACAACGTTCAAACAACTAATAAAACTATCGAAGGTTTAATTACTCTAGCTGAACAAAATAAAGTACCTGTTCTTAATGTAACAGAAACACAACCAGACGGAAAAACTTACATTGAATGGATGTTAGATCAATATAATAAATTAGAAGAAATTCTAAATGGTGGTTCTGGTGAAAAAGCATATCACGTAGAAGGCGCTTCTGAAGGTCATTCACATGATCACAGTCACGAAGGTCATTCTCATGAAGGTCACTCACATGATGATCATGATCACGATCACGAAAAAGAACATAAACATTAATACGAAGATTAAAAATTAGTCTTCACATATTATAAATATGTAGTATAATATAAAGAAGAGATTCTAAATCGTATCTCTTCTTTTTTATATTAAAAATAAAAATTTTAAATTTACTTAGGAGATTTTATGGCTGAACTTAAAATAAAAAATCTCACTTATTCAATAGGAGATAAAACAATATTAGATAACATTACGTTTTCTGTTACTTCAGGAGATGTTATTGCTGTTGTTGGAAAAAATGGTGTTGGTAAAACAACATTATTAAATAATATTCTAGAAAAATTAAATAAAACTAGCCAGATAACACTTGTTGGAGAAAATCCAACTCTTGGATATGTACCTCAGTTCAGACAGATAGATGAAGAACTTCCATTATCTGCTGCTGACTTTGTATCACTTCCTATTCAAAAAGGGCTTTTACCATGGCTTAGTAAAAAAGAAAAATCAAGTATTAAAGAAGCACTAGAATTAACAAATTCACTAAAACTTCAAAATAAATCTATAGGTACTCTATCAGGTGGAGAAAAACAACGTATATTTTTAGCACAAGCACTAGTAAATAAACCAAACCTACTACTTCTTGATGAGTTTACATCAAATTTAGATAAGACTAGTGAAATTGAATGTATGACTCTTGTTAAAGAAATTACAAAGAAAGAAAATATCATAACTCTTTGTATAACACATGAACTATCACTTATCGATGAAAAATACGTTGATAAGATACTTTATCTAGAAGAAGGTTGCTTCAAATTTATTAGTATAGAGGATTACAATATAGAAAAAAATAATCTAAAGCTATGCAAACATTATGTAGGAGATAACAATTATGCTTAATTATGATTTTATGCAGAATGCCTTTATAGCTGGAACTATTGTAGCTATAATGGCAGGCTATATTGGTGTGTTTGTAATGGCTAGAAATATGTCATTTATCTCACACACCCTTTCACATGTTGGGTTCGCTGGTGCAGCCTTCGCTGTTTTCTTAGGTATTAACCCAATTTACGGACTATTAATATTCACTATTACTATGTCTTATCTAGTAGGTCATCTAAGTGTAAAAGCATTTAGACGTGAAGCTACAGTAAGCGTAATGTTAGGAATATTCTTAGGTTTAGGATTATTATTCCTATCACTAACACCCAAAAGTACAAGTTATGTTAACAATATACTATTTGGTAGTGTTGTTTCAATAACTCGAGACGATGTTAAATTAATTTTTACACTAGCAGTAGCAGTTATTCTATTACTTTCAATTTTTTATAGAAAAATCAAATTCGATTCTTTCGATGCGATTGGTGCTCGTGCATTAGGATTAAATGGAAAATTTATTTCTATCTTTTTCCTAGTTTTACTATCAGTGGCAACTAGTATTACAGTTCCAGTAGTTGGTGCATTATTAATGTTCGTCCTTCTAACAGTTCCAGCTAGTGCAGCAAGATATCTTACTAATAAAGTAGGACTAATGATAGCTATATCAATATTGTTTGCACTTATCGGTACATGGGCAGGGATTACTCTTTCATATTACACTTCCCTACCTACTACTTTCTTTATAGCTACTATAGAAGCACTATTCTACTTTTGTAGTCTAGGCTACTATAACCTAAAGAGAAAATAATAAAATATAAAGTCAACCACTGTTGCTATCACATTTTATAGGCTCTTTGTCAAATTCGGGGCATGGAGAAA
>NZ_KQ959964.1:9218-26922 GCF_001553035.1 Gemella haemolysans | reverse complement strand
TATTATCAACCGTATTTATTATAGACCCAAAAATATATAGAAGCTATATGATAAATATGTTATAATATAGCTGTACTATACTAGGAATTTTTCTGTAAAATAAATAAAGAAAGTAAGGATAGTATAAAAAAATAAAGAGGTAATAAAGATGAATTTTTATGAAAAATTAGAAAAAACAAGAAGTAAATTTGCTGATGGAGAGCACAATAAATTTACCCTACAAAATTTTATAGAAATGGATAAAATAAACTCTTCAAAATTATCAAAAATAAATGATATAGAAGATGAAGAAATTCAATTAGAAGAAGATTTATTAATTATTGCCTTAAATAGAAATATTAATCGCAGACCAGATTTAAGAAGAATAGCGGTGTGTGTAAAAAGAGAAAGAAATAAATTAGGCGAAGAAATTGAGGAATATAATGTATGGAGAACGTTCACTCGTGGGAATATTTTACGTAAAAGTGGCGATAAAACTTTATATTTAGTAGAGAAAGCAACAAAAGAGTATCTATTCGTTGTAACGAATACTGGTGAAAGACAAATTTTCTCTACTAAAGAGAATTTTAGAAGACCACAGGGAAATAATTTCTCGCAATCAACACTAAGTCAGCAATCGAAGATAATCTTCTTAGAAAAAAATACAGATTCAGAGTATAACGCGAATACAAATCCTGAAAGAAATTTTTATATAAGCTGGGCAGAAAGTCAAAATGAGAAATCAGTCGAAAAAAAAATTATACATGATGAAGAGATTTTAATTTGTATAAAAAATAGAGAAATAAATGATAAAGTATTAGAGTATTTATATTATCTAACTGGTGAAGAAATTTGTCAGTGTTTAGCTGATAATCTTGAAGGATTTATTGATGCGTTATTTATGTTATCGGTTACTTATGGTGATGAGTTTGGAATGGAAATAGTTAATAAAATAGAGGATACATATCAGACTTTTAATCCGAAAATTAGTGATGCTGGGGATTACTGGGATAATTATGCATTGTTTAGTTATTACGTATTAAGATATGCAGATAACAAAAAAGTTAGAAGTTTTATGTTAGATGCTGCAGCTAGAATGTTGAAATATGTGGCTGTAAATAAAGATAGTAAAGTTGCAAAAAAACATATAGAATCTTTAAAAGAATGTGTTAACTGGAAATATATAGTAGGTGTATTTGAATAATTTAAAAACTCGTTGAAGAGATTAACTTCAATGAGTTTTCTTTTTTCTCTATAAAAGGACTGTATTGTAAAAATAATTGATATAATCTGTTATAATAAAACATAACAGATTATATTAATTATCATAGTAAAGGAATTGTTAAATGGGAAATTATAATGAGTTATTAACTCTTAGGAATAAAATAGAAAATACATTGAATTATCAACTTTCACTAAGTAATTTGGAATTATATCACAGCAATCTATTTGCTGTTGTTCTGCAAAAGTCTGAATATATTAATCATAAGTTTTTTAGTAATGTTATAGATATTAATAAAAAATATACGAACTTGAAGGTATACAGAGAAAAAAATTCGATTGATTTAACTATCGAGATTATTGATGAGGATGGACAGACTCATGTAATTTTTATAGAAAATAAGGTTAAGTCTTTACCTGATGAGAATCAATTAATTCGTTATTCTGAAAAAAATTCTAGTGCTAAAGGGATACTTCTTAGTTTAGTTGAACCTGGATTTGATCTTCCTGATAGTTGGTTTAGAAGAAGTTATGTTGAGTTAATTGAGTATTATACTGATTTACTTGGTAAAGTAGATGAGACTTTTAGATTATTCTTAATAGATTATATTGAATATATTAAGAATGTGGAAAAATTTATTGATAAGATAAGTTATGGAAAATCATACTTTTTAGAAAAGTCTAATAATAAAGTACTTGATGGTATGAGATTAAGGTCGGTTATAGAGAAGATTCATTATGCGAATTTACAGAATATGATTTCTGATTTAGGGTATAAAACATACTCTGGTAGAATAAGGGGAGGACATCATTTTGGTATTGATCTTCCTATCAAAGGTACTACGTCATCTTTTGATATTCAAATACAATGGAATCAGTATAGGCATAAGGTTAATTTTTCTCTTGAAGATAAAGCTAAATTAGGTGATTTAGAAAGAATATGTGAAATTATAAAAGAGAAAACTTGTTTGTATCATTTCAATCTAGAGGATAATCCAATTTTAGAAAAATCAGCTTCAAGAAAAAAATGGAAGACATATGATAAAAAAGATTTTTATGATTATGCACTTATAAAGAAACATGTGTCTAGTAAAGAGTTGATTAATTATATAAGAACGGATGTTAGAAAAATTGAAGCACATCTGAAAATTGTTAAAGAAATTATTTTTGAAAATATGGCTTAAGGATAAAATGAATTATTCTATAGGTTGGTAATATATTAGTACATAAAATAATAAACATCATAGGAGAAATTAATGAAACTAAGAAACGAGAAATTTGTCATCGATAATAAGGAATGTATTGGATATATTTCAGAGAATACACAATATTTATTAATACAACCTGTTGATGAACATGATATAGAAGTATTGGATAACGAAGTAGTAGAAATTCAAAAAAATACTGAAAAACAATTCTCCCTTATTGCTTTTAAAATAGAGAATTGGAATAATGAACTTTCTCCTTGGCAAGCACCTCCAGCATTTGGAAATAAATCTCTCGGTTCAGGTGCTACAGATACTTTAGAATTTATTGAAAGTAGATTAATACCAACGGTTAAAGAAAGATATAATCTAGGTGATGAAATTAAATTTATTCTAGGTGGTTATTCTTTGGCAGGTTTATTCAGTCTTTGGAGTGCGTATAAGTCAAATACATTTTCAGGGATTGCTGCAGCTTCTCCTTCTGTTTGGTTTAATGGCTGGGAAGAATTTATGAATAATAATACACCATTAAGTAACACCATTTATCTAAGTTTGGGTGATACTGAAGAGAAAACAAAAAATAAAGTAATGTCTGCTGTTGGAGATAATATTAGAAAACAAGAAGAACTATTAAAAAATGATAATATAAATAAAATATTAGAATGGAATAAAGGTGGTCATTTCAGCAATTCAGATTTACGTGTAGCTAAAGCTTTTGTATGGTGTATTGAAAATATTTAATTAAAACCATTAATTTATTTTAAAATAAAAAAAGAAAGAGTAGATTGTAAATGAGTAGATAGATTTTAATAAAGCCTATTTTCTTTCATTCTATTCTTTTTCACGTTATAATTAAGTTACTATTACTAGAAAATTTCGGAGGTAACATATGAATGAAGTAATTAAAACAATGCTAAATCATCGTACGACTCGTAGTTTTGTAAAAGGAAAAGAATTACCTAAGGAACATCTTGAGCAAATCATCGCTAGTTCTAAACAAGGGTCTAGCTGGATGAATGGTCAACACTATAGTATTATCGTAACTACAGGTGAGACTAAACAACAAATTGCTGATTTAATTCGTGATAAAGCACCTGGTAATGCGGCTCATATCGAGAATTCTGCTGCGTTCTTTCTATATTGTTTAGATTATACTAATATTAAACTATCGTTTGATATTGAAGGTGGAGAGTTTGATATTTCTAATCTATATGAACCATTAATTATCGGTACTTTAGATGTAGGTATTGCGATGCAAAATGCTGCTTTAGCGGCTGAATCTTTAGGATACGGAATTGTTTATTGTGGTGGAGTAAGAGGTTTTGGAGATAAGATTTCTGAATTACTAAATATTCCAGAAAATGCATTGTTCCTATGTGGACTAAGTATCGGTGTTAAAGATGAAGAGTTATCTACGGAAAAAGTTAAACCAAGATTACCAGACGCGGCTAATGTAGGATACAATGAGTTCCCTAAATCAAACGTAGAAGTATTAAAAGAATACCGTCAAACTATGGTAGACTTCGCTGAAGCACGTGAGACAAAAACATGGACTAAGAAATTCGCTGACTTCTATGCACAACCTTCAGGAATAGAAAAAGTAACTAAAGAACTATTAGAAAAAAATGGTTTTGTGAGTGAGAAAGAATAAGAAATAAAGTATATTACCACATATGTATTTTAATAATATATATGTGGTGTTTTTTGATTAAGAAATTACTATAAAGTTAATCTAGTTGAGAAAGTCAAGATTCTAAAGATATGGACTCTTTTTTTAAGAGTGATAAAAGATGTTGAATAAAAATTAAGTAAATTTTTATAAAATAAACTACAAAACATGGACACGTATAAAAGTACGTGTTATAATGTAAATGTAGAGAAAAATTTATTACAAGGAGGTTGGGATGACCAAAAGAGAACTGATAAAACTCTTAAAGAGCAATGGTTTCTATCAGTTGAAAAATCGTGGTAAAGGTAGTCATGAAGCTTGGACTAACGGAACAAGACAAGTTATAGTACCTAAACCGAACGGAACAGATTATCCTGTAGGAACTGCAAACTCGATATTAAAACAAGCAGGGTTGAAATAAGCCCTACTTGTTAATATCGATGTCATCCCGTAAAATGAATTATGACAAGAGGAAATTATACATATATTGCACTGTTTAAAAAAGAAGATGGCGTTTATAATGTGACGGTACCTGATTTAGAGGGGGTTATTACTTTTGGTGAGAGTATCCCTGAGGCTATTGAAATGGCAAAAGATGCATTAGAGGTATGGTTACTGAATGCTGAAGATTATGGGTTTGAGATTAATAAACCTAGATTATTTAATGAGTTACAACATTTAGCAGATGGAGAGGAAGATTTCTTACAGTATGTAACTGTGGATACTGTTTTTGCTAGAAAAAAAGAAGATAACAAAGCAGTTAAGAAAACTTTAACTATTCCAAATTGGTTAAATGAGTTAGCTATTAATAATGAAGTTAATTTTAGTCAAGTTTTACAACAAGCATTAAAGAAAGAATTAAATATAATATAGTAGATTAAGGAAACCTGAATAGTACCTGACTAATTGTTTTTTAGAAATTAGCAATATTTAAAGTGAAAGAGGAGAATAGAATGACTGAATCAAAAACGTCTGAAGCACAAAAGAAAGCGAGTAAGGCTTACTATGAGAAAAATAAAGAACGTTCTTTAATGAATAATAGAAGAACTGCGGCTAGAACATTTGTGAGACGCTATGCAACAAAAGAGGATATGGAAAATTTAATAGAAATTTTTAATAATGAGAATCCTAATGCAAAATTGTAGTTAATGTTTTAGTAAATCGTAAAATTATTGATTGTTTACTTTACAATATAATATATAATCTATGCGTGATTTATTTCACGCTTTTTTTATTGATAGAAAAAAACACCTATGAAACCTCATAAGTGTCTTGCAGAGCAGAAATTAATCTCTCTGAGAAAGTTACTAGTAGAGTATATTTTTTTATATCTCTAAGATAATATTAAGTATAATATATAGTTTAAAGCTTGTCAATATAAGGTTTGTGAGCTTTTTTTCTTTTTTTAAATTTTTTTAAAAAACTATTGTCAAAAAAGGTCAAACATGTTATAATTTATTTAAGGTCAAAAAAGGTCAAAGAGATAAAACTTAAATATATTCCATAAAACCTTTTAGTTTATTGAGTGTTTAGGTATATCTTTTGAGGGTAGTGTCTTTATTGTATTAGAGATACTGATCAATGAATATAAAAACCTCTTGATCTAATAATTTAATCAAAGGAGATTTACAATGGATATTAATAGTTTTACAAATAGTGTGAAAGAAATCTTAGCGAAATCTTCCGAATTTGCAACTGAGAAAAAAAGTCAAAGTATTACGAGTGAGATGTTCTTAAAAGCGGCTCTTACTGGTAGTAATTTATATAGTGATATATTAGGAAGAGTAAATGTTGATAAGGAGAATTTAACTCATGAGTTAGATGACGAGATTGCGAAGGTAAATAGTGTAGAAGGAGATAATATCAATTACGCTAGCTATCTAAGTAATGATTTGAATGCTTTATTAATAGAAGCTAATAAATATAAAGATAAATATGAAGATAAATTTATTTCGTGTGAACATATCGTTCTTGCGAGTTATTTGAAAAATAGTATAGTAAAAAAATATATCGATAAGGTGACTAAATTAAAAGATTTAGTAGCTGTTATCGATAATATCAGAGGAGGTAAAAAAGTTATGAACGAAAATCCAGAAAACAACTACGAAGTTTTAGAGAAATATGGTCGTGATCTTGTAGAAGCCGCACGTAGTGGTAAAATTGATCCTGTGATAGGACGTGATGAAGAAATAAGAAATGTAATTAGAATTTTATCAAGAAAAACAAAAAATAATCCAGTGTTGATAGGGGAACCTGGGGTAGGTAAAACTGCGATTGTTGAAGCACTGGCTCAACGTATTGTACGCGGTGATGTACCTGAAAGTCTTAAAGACAAAACTGTATTCGAACTTGACCTTACTAGTTTAGTCGCAGGAGCTAAATATCGTGGTGAGTTCGAAGAACGACTAAAAGCTGTATTAAAAGAAGTTAAAGAACAAGATGGAAAAATTATTCTATTCATAGATGAAATTCATATGCTTGTTGGTGCTGGTAAAACTGATGGAGCGATGGATGCTGGTAATATCTTAAAACCAATGCTTGCTCGTGGTGAACTACACTGTATCGGTGCTACAACTCTTAATGAATATCGTCAATATATCGAAAAAGATTCTGCATTAGAACGTCGTTTCCAAAAAGTTCTTGTTAATGAGCCTACTGTAGAAGATACAATTTCAATTCTACGTGGTCTTAAAGAAAGATTCGAAGTTTACCACGGTGTGAAAATCTCTGACCGTGCGATTGTAGAGGCTGCGGAATTATCTAATAGATACATTACTGATAGATTCTTACCGGACAAAGCTATCGATTTAATCGATCAAGCTTGTGCAACTATTAAAACTGAAAACTCTTCTAATCCAGCTGAATTAGATACAATCAATCGTAAAGTTATGCAACTTGAGATAGAAGAAAAAGCCCTAAGTGGTGAAAATGATGATGTGTCTAAAAGACGTTTAGAAAACTTAAAAGAAGAATTGGCTAATCTAAAAGAAGAACAAAATAAACTTCAACTTCAAGTTGATAGTGAAAAAGAAAAATTATCAGCTGTTAAAAATCTTCGTGAAAAAATCGATAGAGTTAAAGTTGAATTAGAACAAGCTCAAAATAGTTATGACTTAGAAAAAGCTTCTGAGTTACAATATTCTACTTTACCAAAATTAACTCAAGAGTTAGAAGAATTAGAAGAAAAATCTAAACACGAAGAGTATAAACTTCTAAAACAAGAAGTTACTGAAGATGAGATTGGATTTATCGTAAGTCAAATGACTGGTATTCCAGTAACTCGTCTAGTAGAAACTGAAAAAGAAAAATTATTACATCTAGCTGATACTATTCATGAAAAAGTAATAGGTCAAGATGAAGCTGTAGAGAGTGTAACAAATGCAATCTTACGTTCTCGTGCTGGTATCGCAGATCCTAATAGACCAATCGGTAGCTTCCTATTCTTAGGTCCTACTGGAGTAGGTAAAACTGAGCTTGCTAAAGCATTAGCTCTTAACTTATTCGATGATGAACGTAACATCGTGCGTATCGACATGAGTGAATACATGGAAAAACACTCTGTTAGCCGTTTAATCGGAGCCCCTCCAGGATACATCGGTTATGAAGAAGGTGGTCAACTTACTGAAAGTGTAAGACGTAATCCTTATAGTATTATCTTAATGGACGAAATCGAAAAAGCTCACCCAGATGTGTTCAATATCTTACTTCAACTTCTTGATGAAGGTACACTTACTGACTCTAAAGGTGTAGTAGTAGATTTCAAAAACACAATAATTATCATGACTTCTAACATCGGTTCATTGGAACTATTAGAAGAAGTTAAAGACGGTGTGATTTCTGAAGAAACTCGTAAAAATGTTACTAACCAACTTTACGGATACTTCAAACCAGAAATTCTAAACCGTATGGATGATATAATTATTTTCAAACCATTAACACAAGATAATATTAAAGGAATCGCTAATAAACTTCTTGATGAATTAGTAAGACGTGTTGCAAGTAGAAATATTGAATTAACATATGATGAAAAAGTTTCTGCTTGGGTTGCGACTGCTGGATTCGATATGAAATTCGGTGCTCGTCCACTTAAACGATTCATCCAAAGTCAAATCGAAAACAAACTTTCAGTTGAATTAATCCGTCATGGTATCGAAGATGGAATGGAAATTCACTTAGACTATATAGATGATGAATTGAAAATTGATATAAAATAATATATTTATTTAGCCCATACAGAGAATGATTTGATAAATTCGATTTATCTTAAATCGTAAGTTTTGAGTCACTCTCAAATAACTATAGACCTCAGGAGAAATCTTGGGGTCTTTTTTTGTATTAAATTATAAGTGATTATTGTTGATTACTGTAAGTTTTAGGTGTATAATTGTATTACAAAAGTGACACATTAAGAAGGTGGAAAGAATGACTACTTTAACATTAAGACTAAATAAAGAAGAAGAACAGATTTTTAATTCTATTTCTGGCTTATACGGTGGTAAGCTATCTACTACTATTAAGCAACTTGCACTTGAGAAGATTGAGGATGAGTATGATCTTCAACGTATAAAAGATTTCGAAAGTCGTGAGGAGAAAGATGAAGTAACTCTAATAGAGTTTGATGATTTAAAGAAAGAGTTTGATTTATAATGTACAAAATTGTTTTTGATGAATCGATAAAAAAAGATTTAAAGAAATTAGATAAACAAACTTTAAAGATTATATTTAATTGGATTGAAAAAAATTTGAGTAATACTGATGATCCACGCAGTAAGGGAAAAGCTCTAGTAGGCAATAAAAAAGGTTATTGGAGATATGGAATAGGGGATTATCGGTTAATAACAAGAATAGAAGATGATAGACTTATTATAATCGCTATTAATTTTAAACATCGAAGAGAAGTTTATAATTAAGTGTGATTTTGTAAAAAAATGGATAAGTTGTAGGAGGAATTTTAATGAAAATAGCGGTTATGGCTGGAACACCAATTGATTCGAAATTAGGTGCGGAGTTATTGAATTCATATGGTTATGATGATGTAGTTTTAGTGCCGATTTCTAATAATCCAGTAGAGCAAACTACGTTTCAAGCTTTAGAAGACGAGGAACGTGAAAATATTATTGTAAAAATTATTGAAGAACTAAAGGAGAAAGATTGTGATGCGATTTTTGTTTATTGTAACTCACTTAGTTCGGTTGTCGATTTCAACAGATTGGCAGAAAAAATGAATATTTCTATTATTACTCCTATGCAGATGTATAGAAATCTGGGTCTTGAGTATAAGTATCTGGCTGTAATGGCTGCGAACTCTCATGGTCTTACAGGTGTTGAGAACAATCTTTATGTATCGAATCCGCGTCTACGTGTACTTGGATTATCGATGTTGGAGCTTGTTAAAGCGATTGAAGAGGGCAATAAACCTGAACAAATAGTGGAAGATTTCAACTTCAAGACATTGTTTAATTATTTTGAATTAACAAATGTAGAAGCTGTTGTTCTTGGGTGTACTCATTTTCCTTATATCAAAAAAGAGCTTGAGAAAATTACTAACCTTCATATTATAGATGTCGGTGTCTTTATGATAGAGAGTTTAAAAAATAAAGATAAATTGATTTAAATTAAGGAATAATAAAAAGTGGAATACCTTCAACATAATCTATAAAAATTATGCTGTGAGTATATTCCACTTTTTTATTTTATTTTATTTTCCTTCTAAGTAACTTTCGTTTCTTTCTTTTGCTTGTTCGAAGATTTCGTTGTATTCTTCTACCATTGCTTCTGTGTATTCCCCTTTTTCTAGGTCACAGTCTAAACCATAAAGTACTTTTTCTACTCTCTCAAAAACATCTTCAAGTGTGAATTTTTTATTTAGTAGATTTTCTAGTGTTTCCATACATTCTGGATCAACTTTTGGATACTTGTATCTTACTTCTTGATCATCAATTCCAATTTCATAGAAATCTTTCATGATGTTTGCACGTTTTTGTTGATCACCGAAAATACTTATGTAGATTGAAACTACTACCGCTTCTTTAATCTTTCTTTGAGCAATCCCTGCAAATTTCTTTCCATCTATGCTTAGGTCGTAATCACCTGGACAGTACGAATTTGCAATTTCTACCGCTTTGATTTTGTCAGCACCTTCTGGGAAGATTGCTTTTATAAATGATGTCATAAGTTCATAACCTTCATTAATAGAAAAGTTATCTTTAGGTTTATTCATAACGATTGATAAGTTCAGTATTCCTTTGTCTGAAATTATCCCAAGACCACCGATATTTCTTACTGCTGGAATTATATTATTTCTATAAAATGCAAATAATGCCTGTTCAAAGTATGGTACGCGTGTATCTGGTGCACCGATTATTGCAGAGTTTGGTAATGTATATAAATGTAATATACAATCATCACTATTAGATACTGTGCGTAAGAACATTTCATCAGTAGCAATAGGGATTAAGGGATTTACAATATTTAAAGTTTTATAAACATTAAATTTTCTATTTCGAATAAGATCTAGCATAGCTACTCCTTTAACATGTCGATAATATTTTATATCTTAAAAATTAATACTTTATAATTATAAGTTATGCGACTAATTTATGCAAGGTTTTAATGAATTACATATTATAAAAAAAGTGACTCGAACATCGTGATTTTAAGAAATCAATTTTGTCGAGTCACATCCGTGTATATTATAAGTTAAGTTTGTAATCTTCTGGTTTAATAATCGGTAAAATCTTCGTGAATAATTTTACGAAGAAGAAACCAGAAACTACAGGAATTACTACGAAGACGATAGCTGCTTTTAATATTTCTAAAGCACTTCCGTCAGTAGTTGCAAGGTGGGCTAATGGTCCAACTAGACCACTGAATCCAAACCCGGCACTCATTGGTGTTCCTTGGATATTTAATATTGCAGCGAAAACTCCAGAGACAGCTGCGCTACAAAGAACTGGTAGCATGATTTTTGGCTTGGCAAAAATATTTGCCATAGAAATCTTCGGTGAACCGATAAAGTGTGCGAAGCAAACTCCTTTAGAGTTAACAGCCCAACCTGCGATTGCAAGTGTAAATCCACATGCACAAATTCCTAGGTTTGCAGCACCTGAGGCAATACCTTCTATATTAATTGCTAGAGCAACTCCAACTGATGTAATAGGAGAGACTACTAGACAAGCGAAAATCATCGCAATTAGAATAGTAAGGATAATCGGTTGTAGAGTAAGTAAATGTTTAATTCCATCTCCAAGTAATTTTGTTGCACCTGAGAAAAATGGAAGTGTGAATCTACCGATACCTCCGATAATTACCAATGTAAGTGGTGGTAGTATAATTACTGCATAGTTTTTAGCTTTATCTCCGATTAGCAGTATAAAAGCTGTAGCTAGTGCAGCTGTGAAAATCATCGTTACGATATCTCCAGAACCTTTTAGCATAAGTCCTGTCTTATCTGGTGTTGGTATTATTGACCCACCAGCAAATAATGTAGCTAATCCAATTGAAACACTCTGTACGGGTGTGAATTTAAAGAATAATCCGATTATTATTCCTGAAGCTAATCCTATCATGGCATTGGAAATAGTTATTGATAATGATAAAAACGCAAGTGATGGATATAGCTTTCCTATATATTTAAGCAATTCACCAAGTAAGGCACCTGGTACTAAACATAGGACAGTTCCTAATGCGATACCATTAAGGACGTTCATAGTGAAATTTTTAATAGTAATTTTTTCTTTCATAAACATCATCTCCTTTATGTATTCGTAACCTAAAAATGTTACTAATTATTATAACGTAAAATATATATTTTGTACATTAAAATTTACTAGTTTTGAAATAATAAATTAGGAATAAATTAAAAAAACTGACTTAAAAAAAGCCAGTTTATTAATAATATTATAGAGCTGTAAATGCAGCTGTAAATCCAAAAATTATGCCTGGTGAGTTGGCTATAACTATTGGCCAATCACGTTTTTCTCCTAGTAGACCATAAAGTACCCAAAGAGTACAGTTTATTCCTGCAACGAAAGGTTGAATAAAGTCTCCTTTATGACCGTGTATATTTCCTGAAATTTGTGGTATATATGATATATACATTAGCATAGCTGTGAATGTTGCTACCCAACTAAGTATTTTAAAAAATTTTGTATTCATAATTATCCTTCTCCTTTCAAAGTATTGAAATATACTAACATATATTAAAGGATATTTCAAGTGAACTTATTAAATATTATAATTGAAAAGGATTTAAATTAAATATAATCATGAAGTGATATATATATTTATAGAGAAAATAGTTAGTTTAGTTTGATTTGTATAGTTCGGCATATTATAGTATAATGTAATTTAAAATAACTAAGGAGTTTTACAAGATGAAAGCTTTAAGAAAACTACTATCGCTAT
This sequence comes from Gemella haemolysans, assembly GCF_001553035.1. Classification (GTDB taxonomy): domain Bacteria; phylum Bacillota; class Bacilli; order Staphylococcales; family Gemellaceae; genus Gemella; species Gemella haemolysans_B. The sequence goes on along the minus strand of NZ_KQ959964.1, from coordinate 14,442 downwards.
TAATAGTATTAGCTCTTTTTGGTGGTGGTATTACATATGCCTTAACACCAGATAATAACATTAAAAATTCAGAAAAACTAGCAAATGTTAAAGCCTCAACTACATTAGAAGATTTGAATGGAGACTTTCTTTCTAATATTAGTTATGCTAATTCAAAAGTGTCTACGTCACTAAAAATTGATAATGATACATTTTTATCAATTTTTAAAAACGCAGTTGAAAAAGATTCAGAATTATTAAATGGAAGTTATAAATTAGTTGGAAATCATATTGAAGCGAAGTTACCGGTTAAACTAGGACTTTGGGATACTATGATCAATACTAATGTTAAAGTAGTAGGTGCAAATAATTCTGTGGACTTAGTTCTAGAAGATGCTAAAATTGGTAAAGTGCCTATACCTGATTTTGCTTTGGAAAAATATTTGAAAGAAGCACTAACAGGGACTGGAGTTGGAGTGAATGGTAATACAATTAAAATTAAATCACTAGATGTTCCGGTTATGATTGACAATGTGGAAGTCTCAGATGGAAATGTTAATGTGACTGCCTCACTAACACAAAAACAAATCTTACAATATGGCTCTGAAGCTATAAAAAATTATTTTAGAGGATAAAAAATATATTAAGACTTTAGAAAACTCTATAGAAGAAAGAGAAGATTATTCATGTCTCATTCACATATTGTTTTACTAAAGTCTTTTTATAAATTTAAAAATGTTTTCAGAAAATTTTATGTTAAATTCACATAAAATGCTTGAAACTTTATTCTTAATGTAATATAATAAACATATCGTAAATAAAGACAAGACATCTATGTGGAGTTTTAGAGAGAAACTGGTTGGTGAAAAGTTTTATAGAAGCATAGGAGTTATCACTTTATTGTGTAATAATTTTAAATAGAACAAACAAGTGCTCTTGGTAGGAGTTAAAAGAGGTGGTACCGTGGATACATTTCGCCCTCTATAACTTTTACTAAGAGTTTTTTATTTTGAAAGGAGATAAAATGGTAGAATTAAAAGATACATTATTAATGCCAAATACGAAGTTTCCAATGCGTGGAAATCTTCCAAATAAAGAGCCTCAATTCCTACAACGCTGGGAAGAAATGGACTTATACAACAAAATTTTAGAAAAAAATGCTGGGAAACCTTCATATGTACTTCACGATGGACCTCCATATGCGAATGGTAATATCCACATTGGACACGCATTAAACAAAATCTTAAAAGACTTTATCGTTAAATATAAAAACATGAATGGTTTTGTTTCACCATACGTTCCAGGTTGGGATACTCACGGTCTTCCAATCGAGCAAGTATTAGTAAATAATGGTGTTGATAGAAAATCTATGCCAGCTAATAAATTTAGAAACAAATGTAAAGATTATGCTTTAAAACAAGTTGATAAACAACGTGCTGACTTCAAAAAACTTGGAGTACTAGGAGATTGGGATAACCCATACTTAACTTTAGATCCAAAATTTGAAGCTGAACAAATCCGTGTATTCGGTAAAATGGTAGACAAAGGATATATCTATAAAGGATTAAAACCTATTTATTGGTCACCATCTTCAGAGTCTGCTTTAGCTGAAGCTGAAATCGAGTACCATGATCATACTTCACCATCTATCTATGTTGCATTCGACCTAGTTAGTGAAAATGGTGCTGTTGAAAAAGGAACTAAGTTTGTTATCTGGACAACTACTCCTTGGACATTACCTGCGAACTTAGGTATTGCTGTTCACCCAGATTTCGAATACCAAGTTGTTAAATACAATGGTGAGAGCTATTTAGTTGCTAAAGAAAGAGTAGCATTCTTAGCTGAAAAATTCGGTTGGGAAAACTACGAAACAGGCGAAGTATTAGTAGGTAAAGATTTAGAATACTTACTATGTAAACACCCATTCTTAGACAGAACATCTACATTAATCTTAGCTGATTATGTAACACTTGATTCAGGGACTGGTTTAGTTCATACAGCTCCTGGACACGGGGTTGATGACTATCTTGTTGGTCAATTACAATACAAACTTGGAGTATTATCACCAGTTGACAACCAAGGTGTTCTTACAGAAGAAGCTGGACAATTCGCTGGTAAATTCGTATTCGATGCGAACAAAGACATTATTGCTCACTTAGATGAAACTGGAGCATTATTAAAACAAGAAGATATTACTCACTCATACCCACATGACTGGAGAAGTAAAAAACCAATTATCTTCAGAGCTACACCACAATGGTTCTGTTCTGTAGATGCATTCCGTTCTGAATTATTAGAAGCTGTAGATAACACTAAATTCTACAGTGAGTGGGGTAAACCAAGATTATATAACATGATTCGTGACCGTGGTGACTGGGTAATCAGTCGTCAACGTGTTTGGGGTGTACCAATTCCTGTATTCTACGCTGAAAACGGAGAAGCTATCCTTGATATCGAATTAATCGAACACGTAGCGAAAATCTTCGAAGAAGAGGGATCAAACGTTTGGTTCTACAAAGACGCTAAGGAATTATTACCAGAAGGATATACTCACCCAGGAAGTCCAAACGGTGAATTCACTAAAGAAATGGACATCATGGATGTTTGGTTTGACTCTGGAACATCTCACCAAGGATGCTGTGCAATCCGCGAAGATTTAACATACCCAGCTGACTTATATCTAGAAGGAAGTGACCAATACCGTGGATGGTTCAACTCTTCACTTATCACTTCTGTAGCGGTATCTGGAGTAGCTCCATATAAAGAATTAGTATCTGCTGGATTCGTTATGGACGGTAATGGTAACAAGATGAGTAAATCATTAGGTAACGTTATTTCTCCTAATGATGTAGGTAAAGAATTAGGTGCTGAGATTATCCGTCTATGGTCTGCAAGTGTTGACTATACTCAAGACGTTCGTATCTCTAAAGATATCTTAAAACAAGTTTCTGAAACATACAGAAAAATCAGAAATACTTTCCGTTTCTTACTAGGAAACTTATACAACGGAAGCTTCAATAACAAAACTGATTTAGTTGCGTATGAAAACCTTGAGGAACTAGATAAATACATGGTTCTTAAATTCGAAAAAGTTGTAGCAAAAGTATTAGACTACTATGAAAACTACCAATTCAACAGTATTACTACTGAACTAATCAACTTCTTTAACGTTGAATTATCTTCATTCTATCTTGACTACGGTAAAGATATCCTTTACATCGAAGGTGAAGATTCTCACAAACGTCAAAGTATGTTAACAGTTCTTTACACAGTATTAAGTAAATCTGTTAGATTACTTGCTCCAATTCTTTCATTCACAGCTGAAGAAGTATATGACAATATGCCATACGAAGATGCTGAGTCTGTACACTTAACTGACTTCCCAGCTAAAAACGTAATTGAAGACGCTGCTTTAGAAGCTAAATGGGATAAACTTCTAGAAGTTCGTGATGATGTGAATAAAGCATTAGAAGAAAGCCGTAATGAAAAAGTTATCGGTAAATCTCTAGAAGCTGCTGTTGAAGTATACAGCAATGATGCAGAAGTAGTTGAGTTATTAAACTCTGTTGTTAACTTAAACCAATTCTTCATCGTAAGTAAAGTAGAGGTTAAAGAAAATGATGGTGTATCTTATGATCTTGCTACTGTTAAAGTAACAAAAGCTGAAGGGCACCGTTGTGAACGTTGTTGGAACATCGTTGATGAAGTAAACGAAGAAGGTTTATGCCCACGTTGTGCTAGCATCTTAAATAAATAATTTTTAAAAACTCAAATTAACTCAGATTAATTTGAGTTTTTCTTTATGATACCAAAGATAAAGTTTTTAAGAAATATAATTGTCAGTTAATGTTTAGACTAAGAAATAGTTTTCTTTTTTTTTAGGTAAGTTGTAAAATGAAAATAAAAAGATAGGTGGGATTATTTATGCGTTATGGTTATATACGAGTATCGACAAAAGAACAAAATATAGATAGACAACTGACTGCATTATCATTAGAAAATATTTCAAAAGAACAAATTTTTATAGACAGAGCTTCAGGGAAAAATTTTAATCGAATTGAATATCAACGTTTATTAACAATTTTGCAAGAAGATGATGACTTGGTAATTAAATCTATTGATAGATTAGGTCGAAATTACGATGATATTTTAGAACAGTGGAAATTACTTACAAAAGTTAAGAAGGTTCATCTTGTTGTTTTAGATTTCCCTTTGTTGAATACTAGAAATAATATTGATACTATAACAGGAAAACTTATTTCGGATTTAGTTTTACAAGTTCTTTCATACGTATCGCAGATGGAACGAGAACAAATCAAACAACGACAGATGGAAGGGATACATGAGGCTAAAAAGCGAGGAAAAAGATTCGGGCGTCCTCAAATAAAAATACCAGATGAATTTTTGGTTGCTGTAGAAAGTTATAAACGTAACATGTTAACTATAAGAGAGGGAGCAAAGTTATTCGGAGTTTCAAAAAGTACATTTCATAATTGGTTAAAAAGAGTGGAAAAATCGTAAATAAATGTAGACTTTTTTAGACAGACATTGGATATATAATTTGTTACATTCAATGTCTGTCTAAATGCATATTACTTCATTGAATATTTCTTAGTTGTTATTTTATCAAATTTGTCCAAAAAAGTCTGCTTTTTTGGACAAAAACACTATTTCAAAAATACTAGGAGGAAATTTCAAATGAAATCAAAAAAAAATAAATCAATTAAACTTTTAGCACTCTCTACTGCGGTATGTACAGCTATTGGAGCTACTTCAGTTCTAACTTCAGTTGATGCTTTTGCATCTTCAATAACTCAGGAATCTGGTAATGATACTAGAGGGAAATTAGAAATTGTTACAAATCCATTTAAAACTTTTGAAGATGCTAAGGACTTCTTAGATAATACGTTGAAATCAATTTTAACTGATCAGGCTTATCGAACTTCAATTGTTCCATCAGATTTTCCAAATATTGAAAAGGGGTATGTTCTTATAACGGTTTTATCGTATAATTCTGAAACATTTTCAAAATCGGAAGCGGAAGCATTAGCTAATAAAGTAATAGCTGTAGCTGATGTTACAATTACTGGAAATAATCTATCAGGAACAATAAAGCCAAAAGAAGAAGGTAACACACCATCAGGAACAATAAAGCCAAAAGAAGAAGGTAACGCACTATCAGGAACAATAAAGCCAAAAGAAGAAAGTAATGTACCATCAGGAACAATAAAGCCAAAAGAAGAAG
>NZ_KQ959964.1:0-9118 GCF_001553035.1 Gemella haemolysans | reverse complement strand
AACAATAAAGCCAAAAGAAGAAGGTAACGCACCATCAGGAGCAATAAAGCCAAAAGAAGAAGGTAACGTACTATCAGGAACAATAAAGTCAAAAGAAGAAGGTAAAAAACCAAGTAAATCATTAGAAGATAAAAATAAGCTTGATACAAAATTAAAAGAAGATAAAATTAACAAATCAATAAATAAATCAGAAGGTGATTTAGGGAAGAAAGAAACAAAGAGTGTTCTACCAAGAACTGGAGAAACAACATCTTCATTATTATTGATAGGTGTAATTATGGCGGGTCTAGGAATTAGTTTTGCTGTGAAACGTAAACAAGGATAAATAATATATATCATTATGTTTTATTTATTAGTAATTTTTAGGAGATATTGTTAAGTTTAAAATATAAATTTAATATAAATTTATGAAAACTATAAGATTTATATTTGAGTGACTCTGCTAAATAAAAAAAATAAGAGCTATATAAAAATAAAGTTTTTAAGAAAAAATATTTTTAGGCTCTTATTTTTTATGTTTTTTATAAAAAATATTATGAGTCCAAAAAAATGGACAGATGACTTGCTATAATTAAATCACAAAACGAAGAGGTGATTTAAAATGGAAAAAGATTATATTACAATTACAGGAATGCAACATTATTTCGGAACAACAGTTTTTAAAGTAGGAGATGTTATAAGCTGTGAAAAAGAGTTCGATAACGACTATGACGAAGAAGCTATAAAAGTTATGATGAAGACTTTTGGTAAAGTTGGTTATGTAGGAAATTCTTGCAGAACTGTCGCAAAAGGTACGAAAAGTGCAGGAAGAATTTATGATAAAGTAGGAGATAAATTCTTTGTAAGAGTATGTTTTGTTACTGGTGGTTCTGTTATTGCAGAAGTTCTAAAAAGAGATGAAAATAATCACAAAAATGATAGAAAAATTCGTAAATAGTTGTTATTATATACATAAGTGTATATAAGGAGCAAAATTTATGGAAAAAGGAAGATATCAAAAATTAAAGCTATTATACTTATTAGAAATACTGAGAGACTATAGTGATGAAAATACTTATTTAAGTATAAAAGAATTAACTTCTTTACTCTTTAAAAAAGAAATAGTTGTTGAGAGAAAAACTCTATATAAAGATATAGAATTACTACAAGATTATGGATTTAATATCGTAGTTGAAAAAAGTGGTCGTGAAAATACCTATGCTTTAGTAGAAAGAGAGTTTGAACTTGCTGAGGTGAAGATGTTAATTGATGTTATTCAGGCAAGTAAATTCCTAACCGCGAAAAAATCGCGCGATCTAATCTTAAAACTTAAGAAATTAGCGAGTAAAAAACAGGCTCAGAAAATTCAAAGACAGGTATATTCTTTCGAAGAGAATAAATATATAAACGAAAATATTTATTATAATGTTGATGCTATTCATAATGCAATTGCAGAAAATAAGCAAATTAATTTTAATTATTGGCAATGGAATTATAAGAAACAGATGATTGATAGGAAAAACGGTGAAGTTTATAATGTAAGTCCATTCGCTCTAGTATGGAATGATGAGAATTATTACATGGTTGCCTACGATGCTAAGACAGATTTAATCAAGAATTATCGTGTTGATAAGATGAGAAATGTTGTTATTGCTGAGAATGATAGATTAGGTCATGATAAGTTCCAAAAAGAAGATATATCGAGTTATTCGAAGAAAATCTTTGGTATGTATGGTGGAACTTTAGAAAAGGTGACTTTAGAGTTTAAAGAATCTTTAATTGGAGCGATTGTCGATAGATTCGGTAAAGATATTATTATTCATAAAAAAGATGATTATTATCAAACTTCTGTAGAAGTTATGTGTAGTAGTCATTTCTTAGGTTGGATTTTCTCTTTAGGTAGTGATATTGAAATACTAGCACCTCAAAATGTTCGAGACTTATATGTGAAGAAAGTAGAAAGTTTACTAAAAAAATATAAATAAAAAATATTCTAGTAGGATTTTAAGGGGGAGTTCTGCTAGAATTTTTACTTATTTAAAATCAAAAATATATAAATTCATTTAGCTTTCTTAGTCAGATATGAATCCTACTTAATATCAACTTAAAATCGTGCTAATGTGGTTGCTTTAATAGAAAATGAATGTTATAATTAAATGATGAATTATAATATGATTATAAAATCATTTAATAGAAAAATATGTCGGAAGGAAAATGTTAATGGCTATTTTAGGAAAAATATTTGATGCTAATAAAAGAGAAGTAAAAAGTTTATCAAAATTAGCTGACAAAGTATTAGCTAAAGATGAAGAATATTCAAATCTTAGCGATGAAGAATTAGTAAATAAAACAGAAGAATTTAAAGCTTATATCCAAGAACAAAAAGAAAAAGGTAAAGATACACCGGATATATTAGATAAAATTTTAGTAGATGCGTTCGCTGCAGCTCGTGAGGGAGCATTACGTTCTCTAGGAATGAAACCATATAAAGTTCAAATCATGGGTGGTATCGCACTTCACCGTGGTGATATCGCGGAGATGAGAACAGGGGAAGGTAAAACTCTTACTGCGACAATGCCAGTATACTTAAATGCATTAGCAGGTGAAGGTGTGCACGTTGTTACAGTTAACGAATACTTATCACAACGTGACGCTCAAGAAATGGGAGTTTTCTATAACTACATGGGACTTTCTGTAGGTCTTAACTTAAACTCTCTGAATTCTGAAGAGAAAAGAGCAGCATACAATGCTGATATCACATATTCAACGAATAATGAGTTAGGGTTTGACTATTTAAGAGATAACATGGTTAAAACAGTTGAAGCTCGTGTACAACGTCCATTAAACTACGCCGTAATCGATGAGGTTGACTCAGTTCTTATCGATGAAGCACGTACACCACTTATTATCTCTGGTGAAGGTCAAGAATCGACTTCATTATACCAAGTTGCAAATGCCTTCGTTAAAACTCTGAAAAAAGCAGAGGAAGAAGATGGAAGTGATGGAGATTATACATTAGATATTAAAACTAAATCTATTCAACTTTCTGAAAATGGTATTGATAAAGCAGAAAGTTATTTTGGACTAAACAATCTTTACGAGTTGAAAAATGTTGATTTAACTCACCACATTAACCAAGCGCTAAAAGCTAACTATACAATGGCGTTAGATGTTGACTATGTGGTTGCTGAAGACGGAGAGATTTTAATCGTTGACCAATTTACTGGTCGTACAATGCCTGGACGTCGTTTCTCTGAAGGATTACACCAAGCTATCGAAGCTAAAGAAGGTGTGCCAATCCAGAAAGAAAGTAAAACAATGGCGACTATTACATTCCAAAACTTCTTCAGAATGTATAAAAAACTTAGTGGTATGACAGGTACTGGTAAAACAGAGGAAGAGGAATTTAGAAATATTTATAACATGTTTGTTACAACAATTCCTACGAACAGACCAATCCAAAGGATTGATGCACCAGACTATATTTACTCAAATATGGAAGCCAAGTTCAATGCAGTAGCACAAGAGGTAAAAGAACGTTATGATACGGGGCAACCAGTTCTTTTAGGTACTGTTTCAATCGAAACGAGTGAATTAGTATCTAAATTATTATATAAATATGGTGTTCCTCATAAAGTTCTTAATGCTAAACAAAATGAAAGTGAAGCTGAAATAATCAAACAAGCTGGACAACGTGGTTCGGTAACTATCGCGACTAACATGGCTGGTCGTGGTACGGATATTAAACTTGGAGAAGGTGTTCGTGAGTTAGGTGGTCTGGCTGTAATAGGTACAGAACGTCACGAATCACGTCGTATTGATAACCAATTACGTGGTCGTTCAGGACGTCAAGGGGATCCAGGGTACAGTAGATTCTATTTATCTCTTGAAGATGAACTTATGGTTCGTTTCGGAGCTGATAGATTACAAAAAATCATGGGGAAAGATGATGATACGCCACTTGAAAGTAGAATGGTAAGTAGATCTGTTGAAAGTGCACAAAAACGTGTTGAAGGTAATAACTATGATTCACGTAAACAAGTACTTCAATATGATGATGTATTACGTAAACAACGTGAAATCATGTATGCTGAAAGAAATGAAGTATTAGAGAATGAAGTTGTTACTGATATTATTCAAGATATGATTGGTGACGCAGTAGATAAAACTATGGCATTTATCACTGAAAACTTAGAGGCGCATAGTGAAAAAGAAGAAACTGAAGAAATTATTAAATCACTTAATGAGAAGTTCTTAGGTCAAAAACCTATTACTGAGAGTGAGTACTCAGATGTTATGTCTGATGATGAAATTCGCGAGCTTGTATTACACAGAATTAATCTTGAGTTAGCTGAGAAACGTGAGTTACTTGGTGATGAGACTATGAATTCATTCGAGAAATACATTCTTCTTAATGCTATCGATGATAGATGGACTGATCATATCGACCAAATGGATCAACTTAGAAAAGGGATTTTCCTTCGTTCTTATGGACAAATTGATCCACTTCGCGAGTACAAAACAGAAGGTTATCAAATGTTCGAGGACATGATTGATGATATTCAAGTAGAAGTTGTAACTAACTTAATGCGTATTAGAGTAGAACGTCATGAAGAAATCGAAATGAAACAAGAACCAACTAACCTTGTAACTAACGATAGTAAAGAACATATCGCTCGCGGTCCAATTAAGAGTGCATCTCGTGAAGAGAAAAAAGCTCGTATCGAAGAGCGTAAACAACGTATTAAAGAGTTAAAAGCTCAAAAAGAAAAAGAAGCTAATTAGAAGTTAATTGAAAGAAGGAGACTTGAAAATAGGTTTCCTTCTTTTAATGGCTTATATTATATTTTTTAGGAGGTAGTATTATGAAGCATTTAGAAAAACTTAGCAATATAATAGAAAAAAGTGATAATATTGTCTTTTTTGGTGGAGCTGGTGTTTCTACTGAATCTGATATTCCAGATTTTAGAAGTGCGAACGGTGTGTTTAATGTTAAATTAAATCGCCACTTTACACCTGAACAACTCGTTTCTAGGACTATGTTTGTGAAGTATCCTGTAGATTTCTTTGATTTTTACAAAAAACATTTAGTTTATCCTGATGCCAAACCGAATAGAGCTCATTTTTATTTAGCTGACTTGGAAAAACAAGGGAAACTTAAGGCAGTAATTACCCAAAATATTGATACTCTTCATGAACAAGCGGGTAGTAAAAATGTTTTAAAACTTCATGGTAGTGTAGATGCTAACTATTGTACTAAGTGTAAAAGTTTTTACAACTTAAAAGACTTTTTGGCTAAAAATGAAGAAATACCGAGCTGTGATAAATGTGGTGGAGTAATAAAACCGTATGTTACTTTATATGAAGAGGAATTAGATATGACAGTATTTAATGCTGCGATTAACTTTATTGAAAAAGCTGATGTACTGATTATCGGTGGTACTTCATTAAGTGTTTATCCAGCAGCAAATCTACTACATTATTTTAGAGGAAAGTATTTAGTTGTTATTAATAAGACGTCTACACCTCAGGATAATATGGCTGATCTAGTAATTAATGGTAAAATTGGAGAAGTATTTTCAAAATTAGGAGAAAGGTTAGGTGATATGTAGATGTATTTATTTAGAAAATTAGCTTGGTTTATGAAGCTAGAAAAAAGGCGTTATATTATTGGGATAATTGCCCTTATATTAGTAAGTATTTTCAACTTAATTCCACCGAAAGTTATTGGGACTGTTATTGATAAAATTGAGGCTGGAAATTTAACTAATGGAGAGTTATTCTTAAATGTTGGTTATCTTGTATTAGCTGCACTTGCGATGTACGCACTTCGTTATGTTTGGCGTGTTCATATTTTTGGGGCGGCATACAACTTAGGAAGAATCTTAAGGTCAAGATTATTTGAACACTTTACTAAGATGTCTCCGTCGTTCTTTCAAAAATATCGTACGGGTGACTTAATGGCGCATGCAACGAATGATATAAACTCAGTAGCAATGGTTGCTGGGGGTGGAGTAATGTCAGCGGTTGATGCGAGTATTACAGCTTTAGTGACATTATTTACGATGATATTTTTAATTGATTTCAAGTTGACTCTAATAGCTATTATTCCTTTACCGTTTTTAGCATATGCTACTAATTATATTGGTGATAAAAACTATGAGAGTTTTGAGGCGGCACAAGAGTCATTTTCTGATTTGAATAATAAGGTTCAAGAAAGTGCTTCTGGGATAAAGGTCACTAAATCATTCGGTTATGGTAATGATGAGATTAAGAGTTTTAGGGAAGTTAATAACAAAGTATTCGGTAAGAATGTTATCGCTGCTAAGTATAACTCATTATTTGATCCAATGGTATTAATCTTCGTTGGATTATCTTATACACTTACTCTTGTTTTCGGGGGTATTTTTATTTCAAATGGTGATTTATCGGTTGGGGAGCTAGTTACTTTCGTGACTTATCTTGATATGTTAGTATGGCCGCTTCAAGCAATTGGTTGGTTGTATAATATATCACAACGTGGTGAAGTATCTTATAAACGTATTGAGAGTTTATTAGCTGAAGTTAATGAGGTAAATACCAATTTAGATAGCAAAATCAAAGCTGAAAATGGTCGACTTGAATATAATATCAACAACTTCGAATTTGAAGAAGGTAAGAGTGTTCTAAGAGATATTAAGTTTGTTATTGAAAAAGGTCAAACACTAGGTATCGTAGGTGTTACTGGAGCAGGTAAAACTACATTATTAAGGCTTTTATTAAGAGAGTTTAATATTGAGTCTGGTAATATCATGCTTAACAATAGAGACATTGCTGAATATAGTATTAACGACCTTAGAAGACTTATCGGATATGTACCACAAGATCAAGTGTTATTTGCTATGTCGATTAAAGAGAATATCCGTTTTGCGAATCCTTTAATTGATGATAAACAAGTAGAAGAAATTACAAAAATTTGTGGTCTGTATGATGATATTATGGCTATGCCTGAGAAGTTTGATACGATTGTTGGTGAGAAAGGTGTTAGTCTTTCAGGTGGTCAAAAACAACGTTTAGCAATGAGTCGTGCTTTGATTATTAATCCTGAAATTTTAATTCTTGATGATTCATTATCTGCGGTTGATGCTAAGACTGAACATGTTATTTTAGAGAACTTAAAAGAACAACGTAGTGGTCAAACTAATATCATTACTGCACATAGACTTTCTGCAGTAGTGGAAGCTGATTTAATAATTGTTTTAGGTGATAATACGATTATTGAAAAAGGAACTCATGACGAACTTATCGCCAATAATGGTTGGTATAAAGAGACATATGAAAGTCAACAAATGGAAGAAAGCTTGAAAGGAGGAAATGAAGATGTCGAAAAGTAAGACGTTTTTTAGATTAATGCGCTATATGTTGCGCTATAAAGGATTATCGATATTGGCACTATTATTTATATTAATGACTTCGATAGTCGCAACAGCAATTCCTCTTTTAGCTCAATATTATATTGATAATTTTATTACAAAAAATATTGCTAAAGCTGGATTATATATATTATTAATATACTTTGGATTATTTATTCTAAGAGTTGTGTTTACATTTTTAGGAGAGTATTACTTTGCAAAAGTAGCTCACAGTATAGTTAGAGATTTACGAAATGATAGTTTTGCTAATTTGCAAAAATTAGGTATGTCTTACTTTGATAAGACTCCTGTAGGTTCTGTAGTATCTAGATTAACTAATGATACACAGGCTGTTGCGGATATGTTTGGAACAATTTTTTCAAGTTTCCTAAATACTATACTTATGTTTGTAGTAACACTGTCTGCGATGATTGCTTTAAGTTGGCAATTAACAATCTACATGATACTATTTATCCCTGTAATGGTTGGTTCGGTATATCTATATCAGAAGCTTTCTAGTAGATTAGTAGAAATTTCTCGTGCGAAAATTAGTGAAATGAATACTAAATTATCGGAATCTATAGAGGGTATGAAGATTATCCAAGCCTTTAATCAGGAACAACGATTAATTGATGAATTTGGAAAGGTTAATAATGAACACCTTCGTTATTACACTAAATCGTTAAAGGTTGATAGTTTATTATTAAGACCAGCTATGGCTTTATTTAAAGTATTAGCATATGGTGTTATCGTAATGTATTTTGGGTTAAGTTTTGAAAGTGCTGGTTTTACAGCCGGAATAATCTATGCGTTTATTCAATATACGAATCAGCTGTTCAATCCACTAATTGAACTTATGCAAAACTTCTCAATTCTTCAAACTTCTATAATTTCTGCAGGTCGTGTTTTCATACTAATAGACAATGAAGAATATGAGCCAGAGCAAAAAGATAGTGATCATAAAATTTCACGTGGAGATATCGAGTTCAAAAATGTTAGCTTCTCTTACGATGGTAAACGAGATGTTCTTAAAAATATATCGTTTAGTGTCAAAAATGGAGAGAGTATAGCATTTGTAGGAGCTACTGGTTCTGGTAAATCTTCTATTATGAACCTATTCTTAAGATTTTATGATTATGATAGAGGAGAAATCTTAATTGATGGAGTTAATATTAAAGATTATAGTTCTAAAGAATTAAGAAATAGTGTTGGACTAGTACTTCAAGATCCATTCTTATATCACGGAACAGTAGAGTCTAATATTAAGATGTATAATGAAAGTTTAACAAGAGAAGATGTTATTGAAGCGGCAAAGTTTGTTGATGCACATAACTTTATCGATAAATTAGAAGATAAGTATGATAGCTTAGTTACAGAAAGGGGTTCAACGTTTTCATCTGGAGAAAGACAGCTGTTAACATTTGCTAGAACTATAGCAAGTAAGCCGAAGATTCTTATTCTTGATGAAGCTACTGCAAATATCGACTCTGAAACAGAAGAGTTAATTCAACATTCTCTTGAGAAAATGAGAAAAGGTAGAACGACAATAGCAATTGCTCATAGATTATCAACGATTCAAGATTCTAACTGTATTTATGTGTTAGATAAAGGTGAAATTATTGAATCTGGAACACACGACGAGTTGATAGCGTTAAAGGGTAATTATTACAAAATGTACCAACTTCAAGCAGGTATGTTAAATAAATAGATTTTAAACGGCTCATCAAAAAATCGGACTGATAGAAAAA
>NZ_KQ959963.1 GCF_001553035.1 Gemella haemolysans | reverse complement strand
ACAAGCAAAAAAAATTAATTACTCTGACAAAGTTAGCTCAGTAGTTGTAAGTGAAATTACTGAAGATGGTTATGTTACACTTCATGGTGACCATAGCCACTATGAAAAAGGATTAGTACCTTACAACGCTAAAATTCTTGATTCACTAGTTTATAAAAATAAAGACTATAAACTAAAAAATGAAGACATTCAGTATGAACTTGCAGAGGGATATGTAATAAAAGTTAATGGTAAATATTACTACTATCCAAAAGAAGGTATTACTCAAAATAATGTTGTTGACGAAAGTACTGGAAAAGAAATTTCAGCACATGCACATCACCACCATCACCATGGAGAATCTAGCGAATCTAAAGGAAGTGGAGATAACTACACATTTAATCCAAAAGATATCGTAAGTGAGACTCAAGATGGTTACGTAGTTCGTCATGGAGATCACTTCCACTATATTAAGAAAAGTGAATTATCAGCTTCACAATTATCACAAGCAAAAGAATCTGGAGTTAACCCTTCTTTAGCATCATCAGCTGC
>NZ_KQ959962.1 GCF_001553035.1 Gemella haemolysans | reverse complement strand
TTTCTCCATGCCCCGAATTTGACAAAGAGCCAGTATTAATCTCTCTTCTTAAATAAATTTTTTAAAGATAATATAGGTTTATTTCTAACTATCTTATCATTCCCTATAAATTCTCTCATTTCTTTTAAGCATTTCCCAGAATTTTTTACAATAAAGTTAAAACTTCCTGCACTTTTAGTATCTATAAAAAATCCTCTGATATATTTATCTCTAAAAAACATTTGCGCTCTAACTTTATCTATTTCTGTCCAGGGTATTTGAATATAATCCTCTGTATTTCTCTGATTATAAAATTCAAAAGCTTTATCACCTACCATTACATCACCATGCTTATTTCCTATTGAACCTGTAAGGCAATTAGCTTTAGTTGTGTATACCACCTTACTATTCATAGACATTACCATTCCTCACACCTCCTACAGATTTTTCATAATTAATTTTAAAAAGGAAGTTGAGACCATTTCGACTCAACTTCCTAAACTTTATTACATTACACCGGCTACGTGAGCAATTACACCTAAAGCAAATAATCCGAAGATTATTACTACTGGGCTTACTTTACGTTTTAATAACCACATACATACGAATGTTAATAATAACGCTGCAAATCCAGGAATAAGTTGATTTAAGTTATCTTGTAATGTTGTAACTTTTTCTGGTGTTAGTGAGAATTTTCCACTTGTTGCTTTTGTAACAATATCTTGTAATACTTCACCAGTAATATGTGTTCCTTTTTCAGGGAAGTGAATAAATGCTTTTTCATCTAACTGTACTTTAGAAACAACTAATGGGAAACTGATGTTAGTCCAACGTTGAACTAAGATACCCATTACGAACATACCAAGGATTGAAGCTCCTTTTGTAATTGTTTGTAAAATACCACCTGAAAGGTCACTTGTAATTTCTGAACCTTTTTTATAACCAAATTCTTGTGTATACCATAAGAATCCAATACGGATTAAGTTCCATGCGATAAAGAAGAATAATGGTGCAATAATTGAACCACCAGTTGCTAATGAAGCTGCGATAGCTCCAAGGATAGGACGAACTGTAAACCAGAATACTGGATCCCCAATACCTGCTAATGGTCCCATCATACCAACTTTAACCCCTTGGATTGCTGCATCATCAATATCAGCTCCATTTGCTTTATCTTCTTCTAAAGCAAGTGTAACCCCTAGAATAGGTGCTGCAATATATGGGTGAGTGTTAAAGAACTCTAAGTGACGTTTTAATGCTTGAGTAGCATCTTCTTTGTTTGGATATAATTTTTTAAGCGCTGGGATTAAAGCAAATGCCCAACCACCATTTTGCATACGTTCATAGTTCCATGAACCTTGAAGGAACTGAGAACGTAACATAACGCTACGACGATCTTTTTTACTTAATGTAATTTTTTTCTCTGACATTTGTAGTTCCTCCTTATTAATAATCGTTTAAGATATCGCCTAGTGGATCACCAGATGAGGCATTTCCACCACCGCCGCCACCTTTGTTTTTAGAAAGGTTTAGGTAAATAACTGCTAAACATAATCCTATGATACCAGTTGCAATAAGTGTTAATTGGCTAATTGGTGCTAATGCGAATCCTAAGAAGAAGAATGGCCATACTTCTTTAGTTGCCATTAGGTTAATAACCATTGCGAAACCAACTGCAACTACCATTCCTCCACCGATTGCCATACCTTCTGTGAACCATTTTGGTAATGCTTCAAGGGCTTTTTGAACTACTGATGATGGAATGAACATTAATAATCCCGCTGGAATAGCAACGCGTAATCCTTGAGCTGCAAGTGCTACGTAGTGCCAGAATTCAACTCCACGGAAGTTACCCTGTTCTGCTGCTCGGTCAGCTTGGTGAACGATAACTACTGATAATGTACGAACAACCATTGTAAGTACAAGACCAACTGTAGCTAATGTAACAGCTGTTGCGATAGCGATAATACGTCCTTCAGCTGAGAAATCTCCAGCTTTAATGAAAATAATAGCAGATGCTACTGATGCTAACGCTGCATCTGGAGCAACCGCTGCCCCAATATTAGCCCATCCAAGTGCTAATAATTGAAGAGCTCCACCTAAAATAATACCTTCTGATAAATGTCCTGTTGCTAAACCGATTAATGAACAAGCAATAATTGGTTGATGGAATTGGAATTGGTCTAAGATACTTTCCATACCAGCTAGTAACGCAACAATTAGGACTAATATAACTGTTAGAATACTAAATTCCATAGTGTCCTCCTAATTTCTATTAAATTATAATTTTAAACCTTCACTTGATTTAGCTTCAATAAGTTTGAATAAATCTGATGGAGAATCGTTTGATACTTTACGAACATCAAATTTCACACCTAAATCACGAAGTTTTTTGTATACTTCTACATCTTCTTGATCTAATGATAATACGTTGTTAATTTGAACTTTACCAACTGAATGAGCCATAGATCCGATATTTAATTCTGGAATCTCTACTCCTTTTTCGATTACTGCAAGAGCATCTTGTGGTGTTTCAAATAATAATAACGCTTTTGTATCACCAAATCGTGGATCATTATAAACTTGAACAAGTTTATCCAATGGAATTACGTGTGCGCGTACTCCTGGAGGAGCTGCTTGCTCAATAAGTTTTTTACGTAATTCATCTTTTGATACTGAATCTGAAACTACAATAATTCTGTTTGGATGAGTTGCTTTTGTCCAGTTTGTAGCAACTTGTCCATGTAGTAGACGAGTATCTATACGGGCTAATACAAATTCTATTTTCCCGTTTCCTAATACTGTACCTTCAGGAATTTCTCCTTGAGGTGCAGCTTGTGTACTTTCAGTTACTTCTGCTTTAGGTTGCAGTTCTTCAGGGCGAACTTTAACCCCATCAATAGCTGTTGGTGTGATTGCTTTTGCAATCTCATGAGCTGTTGTCATAGTGAATCTACTAGCATATGCTTCAATAAGCATAGGTAAGTTTAATCCTGCTACGATTGCTCTTTTCTCTGGTGCTTCTTCAAATAACTTGTTAGCTTGGTTAAATGGACTTCCACCCCAAAGATCGACAAGGAAAAGAATTTCTTCAGAATCTACTTTTGCAATAGCTTCTTGAAGTTTTCTTTGCAAGTCTTCTGGTCCTTCACTAGGCATAAATACAACTGATTCTACTTTTTCTTGTTCACCAAAAATCATAGAACCTGATTGTTTAATTCCTGCAGCGAATTCACCGTGACTCGCGATGATAATTCCTACCATCTTAGTACCTCCTTTTATATAATACTTATTTTATTATGACGTGTATACCTTTGCATACAAATAGATTATATCATTTATTATTTTTTTTGTAAATGTTTAAGTTTCTTACTTTACAATCAATGCAATCGATTTCCATATTTTTGTTTTAAATGTGTTTTATATATTTTTTTACGATAAATATATAAAACAGTTTAATTAACTTATGTAAGGCGAATTTTATTATATTTTCCCTGTTCGTTATGTTAATTTTAATTTTCAAAAATATCTTATGAAAATATTTTTTTTCATACTTTCATAAAATTGTAATTGTTTTTTTATTATATAGTGCAGAAAAAAATAATAACGCAACAGTATATCGATACATTACGTCATTATTTTATCATTTGAATAATTTACTTTATATTCTTTTCTGGAAATAACATTTTTAATACATTTAGCGATAATCTTCTAGACTTACCTGAATGTGGATAAATATGCATCATCATCATAGGATTAAAATTAGCTTCGATAACCCCATAATTAGTTGCACTAACTTCTTCTTTTATATCTGAAATTATTAGATCTACACCACAAACCTTAGCCATCATAGCATTCGCTATTTCGACAGCTAGCTCTTTATAGCTTTCATGGACCTCATCTGTCATATCCACAGAGTCTCCACCTGTACTGATATTTGAATTTTCTCTAAGATATGCCACTTCATTCACAGCTAATATAGAATCAAAATTTAATCCTTGTTCAGATAATTGAAGTTTTTCAATTTCTCCAAGTTCAATTTTTTTCAGAGGAGTTTTCTTTGCATCTCCTCTTAGTGAATCCGAATTTTTTTGTTCAACCAATTCTCTTATTGTATGTTTACCATCACCTACAACATTTGCAGGTACTCTTAATAATACAGCTTCGGTTTTTCCTTCAATAACAAAGAATCTATATTCTGTACCCTCAATAAACTCTTCAATAAGTATATCTTTGTCTTCTTTAAGGGCGAATTCTATAGCTTTAGAATAATTTTCTACTGAACTAGTCCCTTTTTTAAAAATAGTTATTCCTAATCCAAAATTAGTACTCTTTGGTTTTATTACAATTGGTTTGTTTTTTATATACTTAAATTTTTGTAATGCTTCTTCTAAACTAGAAACTTCATATCCTTTTGGAACTCTAAGACCTTGTTCAGCTAATACTTTTTTAGTAACAACCTTATTTTCCATAATTAATGGAGAAATATAACTATCTTTACTTGTCATATTTCCATTCTTTACATATTCTACTCTTCCATTACTTTCTAAGCGAATAAATTGATCATTTTCATCTATAACAGTAACTTTAATACCATTCTTTATTGCATCTTCAATTACAGCTTGGGTAGATAGTTCCATATTAGAATATGCACTTAATGAATAATATTCTCTTAAAGCATCCTCTTTATACATTCTAGCTAACTTCATTCCGACTTTAGCCATATCATTTTCTTTCTGATATTCTTTTAAGAGTCTAGCTCCTATAGTAAGCTCAGGATTTTTTATTTCTTCAATCTTCTCATCTATTAAATCAATATCGCTCTCTAGTAGACCTACTTTTTCTACCATGTCTTTCATTTGATTTAATAGCCACAGTCCCTCTTCTTCATACTTAACTTTTTCCAGTGGATGAGAAAGTGCTACATTTTCGCTATATTCATACCCTAAAGATTCAGAAGTATTTATATCCTCTTCTTCTAACCAAACTAGAGTCTTTATGAATAAATGTATAAATCTAATATCTTTTTCTAAAATACCAAACGGTGCAAATGGGTTTAAATCAAATAATCTAAATTCAATATACTTAATTCCTTGTTCCGGGAATTTTTTGATAGTATCTGCACCTCTAAAACGAACACTAGAGTAAAATTCTTTTTCAGCTATTAATTGTTTATTTTCTACATATCCTGTTATATCTTTAATATATCTTTCTAATGAACTATATGATACTTTAATATCATCATCATTTACATAACCATATCTACTAGTTCTTAAACTTCTTACAAAATCAGTTGGTTTTATACCATCTGTAAAATATTTATCCTCCGCCAAAGGAGAAGCACCTAAAAGATAAATTAAAAGCCATTGATATCTTAAAAACTGTCTGGCAAGTTTTAAATAAACATCATTTTTTACACTTACTATATCCTTGCCAGTAATTTCAGCAATTTTCTGCATCAACAAATCGTCTAGTTGGAAGTTATAATGTATACCTGATACCATTTGTTTATACTTACCGTATTTTTTTACTAAATACTCTCTATATTCTATATCAAACTGCTTTTCAAATTGCGCAACCCTTATATCTTCTTCGTTAGGTAGTATAGCTGGTACACTTAAAGGCCAAATATATTCATCTTTTGGTAGGTTTTTTAAAGTCACTTCATGTATAGCGTTTAATATCCTTAAAACATCTTTTTCATTATTTTCTGGTGTTGTTATCAACTCAACCTGTGATTCAGCAAAATCAGTCTGAATGTATGTATGCTCGTGTCTTACTCCAAATATTTTTGGATGATCTGTTTTAGTTATCTCTCCATTCTCTAAAACACGTTGTCCTTCTTTTTCTATACCAATTTTTACATTAGCAAATAATTCTTCTAAATTATTATTTATTATTATATCTTTAATTATCATATTACATCACTTTCTACAAACAGTATAGTTATCTTCTATCTTATCATAAATACACAATTAATAATAGAAATTGAACTCAATAATAATTCAAATTATATAATACTCTTACAATATTCTTATATATATGTTATAATCAAATTACACTTAAGAAAGGGGATAAATACGATTTACTATCGTATTTCTAAATTTTTTATGATTAAATTAATAGCTAGTGATATGGATGGAACTTTATTAAATCATAACCACAAAATTCCAAAAGAGAATGTAGAACTTATTAATTATGCAAAAAATCAAGGAATAGAATTTGTAGTAGCAACTGGAAGAGCCTATTATGAAGCTTTACCAGCTTTAAATGAAGAAAATATTAATTGTGATGTGATTAGTTTTAATGGTGGTATAGTCTATGATAAAAATGGTAATATCATAAGTATTACACCAATGTTACCTAAAGATTTATACTATACAATTGAAATACTAAAAAGTTTTGATATAAGTTATCAACTTTATACTAAAAATACTATATATACTAAAAGTATAGAAACTGATATAAACGCCTATATAGATTTAATTAGGTCTAATGGCTATGATCCGGATGTTGAGCATTTACGTGCAGAAGCACAACAAAAGCTAGATGTGGGATACATTACAGAAGTAGAAAATATAGAATTATACCTTAACGAAAAAGAAAATCCCCCAATCAAAATAATAGCAATATCTAATGATATATCGAAACTAGAAAATGCTGCCAAACTATTATCAGAAAATACAAGTATAAGTGTGACATCATCTGGTGCGAATAATATAGAAATAATGCATAAAAATGCCACTAAAGGAGAAGCCTTAAAAGAAATAGCTAAAATTTATGGCATCAACTTAGAAAATGCTGTAGCAATTGGAGATAATCTTAACGATCAGGCTATGCTAGATATTGTTGGCTACAGCGTTGCTATGAAAAATGGTAATACAATATTAAAAGAACAAGCCAAATACGTGACGGAGAAAACTAATTCCGAAGGTGGAGTTGCAGATACAATATTCAAATTAATAGAAGAAAACAATGAAATTAAAGAAGATATCAATGAAGTATTAGTAAAAGCAGCAATCGATGCAACAAAATATGCTTACGTTCCTTACTCTAATTTTAAAGTAGGTGCTGCAATATTGGCTGAAAATGGGAAAATTTATACAGGTTGTAATATAGAAAATGCTAGTTATTCTCCTACAAACTGTGCAGAAAGAACAGCAATTTTCAAAGCAGTAAGTGAGGGAGTTACAAAATTCAAAAAAATCGCAGTAGTAGGTGGCCCTAATGGTAATTTAGAAAATTATTGTCCACCTTGTGGAGTTTGTCGACAAGTAATCTCTGAATTTGCAGATGAAGATTTTGAATTAATCTTAGGCACTTCAGAAAATACCTACGCTGTATATAACTTCTTTCAAGAAGTATTACCTCTAAGTTTTACAGCAAAAGAACTAAAAAAATAAAATTAAATGGTCATTAGAATATAAATTCTGATGACCATTCTTTATATAGTTAACTATTTCCAATTTCTATCACTTACAAAAAAAAGTCGTAACAAAAGTTACGACTAGGTTAAGATGACCCGTACGGGATTCGAACCCGTGTTACCGCCGTGAAAGGGCGGTGTCTTAACCACTTGACCAACGGGCCAAAAATATAAAAGGCTAAATAATTAGCCTTTTATTCAATTAATGAGCCATGAAGGACTCGAACCTTCGACCCTTTGATTAAAAGTCAAATGCTCTACCAACTGAGCTAATGGCTCATGGCTGGGATACCTGGATTCGAACCAGGGGAATGACGGAGTCAAAGTCCGTTGCCTTACCGCTTGGCTATATCCCAACAATATTAAGAATGGTGGGAAGAAGTGGATTCGAACCACTGAACCCGAAGGAGCGGATTTACAGTCCGCCGCGTTTAGCCTCTTCGCTATCTTCCC
>NZ_KQ959961.1:40988-60331 GCF_001553035.1 Gemella haemolysans | reverse complement strand
CTGGGATATCTACTGATGTTCCTGGTTTTCCACTTCCATCTTCGTATTTCGGTGTGTAATCGTCAGATACTTGAGTCACCTTAACTGTTACTGGGACATCGATTGTCGAACCATCTGGATAGGTAACAGTTACGACACCTGGCTTGTCACCTGGTGTAGAAGTGTCTGGTGTAGTCTTCCATGTGTAATTTGTACCATTTGGAAGGTCGCCATTATTACCAATGCTGTTCTTAGCATTCGGTTTCTCGTTAAGCCCTACTGTTTGAGTTTTGGCTGTTGGAGCAATATTTGTTGCTTCCTTAATTGGGCTTGGTTCTGACACGACATTATCTTCTCCTGGTGTTTGAACAGTTGTTTTAGCTGTAATATTTCCTACTGGAACCTTACCTGTGATGATTGCAGTTGCTTTTCCGTTTGTTACAGTTCCTGTACCAATAACAGTTGTTCCATCTGGACCATAAAGAGTCACGGTTGAACCATCTTTAACTCCCCCTCCAACAGAAACAGTTACTGGAACGTTTTCTTGATTAGACTTACCTGTTAAATCTGTTTCAATTGTCGGTTGTTTTGGCTTAACAATAATCGTTACTTTTGGATCAGATTTGGCTACTGTTTTATCTGTATGAGTTGCTGTTGCTGTGTACTTAAAGACACCTGCTGTATCTTGAAGTATCTTTGGTGCTGTTCCTTCCCAGCCCCACTCAACTCCAATTCCTTTACCGTTAGGTCCAGCTTCTGTATATTGGTTAGCGTCCACACGCCCATTCCATTGTCTTAATGAATCTCCAACTGTAACAGTTGCCGTTTTACCTTTGATAGGATAAATACCTGCTTTATTAGTTGTCGCTACTTTCTCTGGACTAGGATCAGATGTGACATCTTGTTCACCTGGTGTTTGAACAGTTGTTTTAGCTGTAATATTTCCTTTTGGAATTGTTCCTGTAATTGTCGCTTTTCCATTAGTCACAGTACCTGTACCAATTGCACGTCCATCCTGAGAATAAAGTGTTACAATAGAGCCATTTTTTACACCTTCATGAACATTTACAACAACTGCTGTGTTAGGTAATTCTGCCTTACCAGTTAAATCCGTTTCAATCGTTGGAGCTTTTGGTTTAACGATAACGGTTACTTGTGGATTAGATTCTGCTACTGATTTATCTGTATGAGTTGCTGTTGCTGTGTACTTAAAGACACCTGCTGTATCTTGAACAACTTTCGGTGTTGTCCCTTTCCAACCCCATTCTACACCATTTCCACGTCCTTTTGGTGCATTTGTGTATTGGTTAGAATCTACACGCCCTCTCCATGTTTTTAGTGAATCTCCAACTGTAACAGTTACTGTGTGACCTTCCAGTGGATGCTGACTAGCTAAGTCTTTCCCTACATGGACAGGGACATCAATATTCTCAGTTGATTTATCTGGATATGTGATTTTTACGACTGCTTTTTTATCTGTTCCTGTAGTATTCGTTTCAGGTTTTGAAACTACTTCAAAGATAGTTCCATTTGGAAAGGCTGGTGTACCAGGTTTAGCAATGACTTTCCCTTTAACCTCATCATCTGTGATCTTATGATTAAATGGTACAATCAGCGTATTTGCTGCTGGAGTATACTTTTCTGCCTGTTCATGTACTTCAAATACAAAATGCCCTGTTGTTGAATTTGTACCATCAGTTGAAATTGCACGCGCAGTATACTTACCTTTTGCAACTCCTAAACCTACTTTTCCTGTTACATTTTGTCCTAATGGCGAACCTTCTGTTGCCGTACCACTGACAGGGGTAAAGTTAAAGCCACTTTGTAGGTTTTCCATTTTAAAGTTCGTCACTTTTCCACTATCATCTGTAGTGATAAGACGTGTATTTACTTCGTCACCACGGTATAGTGGAATAACTATATTTTGTCCTTCTGCATGAGTTTTTCCTAACTCCACTTTGCTACCATCGTCTTTAGCCCAGTAGATTTTTGGTGGAGTTGTATCACGAACGATGACTGGAACTGTTACTTCATCTGTTGATTTATCAGTGTAAGTCACAATAACTGTAGCTGTTTTGTTACCTGTTGTATCTGTATCAGGTTTTTGTTTAACAGTTAAGGTTGCATTACTTGGATAATTTTTAACTTTTGCTTTAATTGCTTCATCTGTTAATTCTTGTTTGATTCCAATTTCAAGAGTTTCTGCTGTTGGATTGTGTTTTTCATTCTCTTTAGTGGCTGGTATAACTTTTACTGTTACTGTCTTAACAATTTCGGGATTAACGTCATCCGATGCCTTAAAGGTAATTGTTTTTTCTCCAATATCAGATTCCTTTGCCTCTCCAAGGTCGATAGTTAGTGTCTTTTGTTTATCAGTATTTACTGAATAGTCCGTTTTTTGCGTAAATAGATGATTAGGATATTTTTTAAATATATCTGAAAAGTCTAAATTCACCTTATTATCATCTTGTCCATTTACATTAAATTTGATTTTCTCACCAACTTTTACAGTTTGTTCTTTTGGTGTAACATCCAATGTAGGTGCTTGTGTATCTGGTTTAGGTGTTGGAGTAACAGGATTACTTTTATCAGAAGTTACTGTTCCATTAGCATTAGTAACAACTGTTTCAGCAGTAATAGGGGTTCCTGGTAAAGCTTCTGTAACTGTAACTGTAGCAGTCTGTCCATTAGTTGTTCCAGTTCCAATAACTCTATTACCATCATAAAGTTTAACTGTCGAACCGTTTGGTACGCCGTTTTCAACATTTACAGTAATTTGTTGATTTGGTAAGCCTTTTTTATGTTCAACATTTGTTATGATAGTCGGTTTTTTAGGTTTAACGTTTAATGTAACTGTTCCATCTGAACCAGAACCGGCATCAGTTGATTTAGTACCGTCTTGATAAGTGGCAATAGAAGTATACTTGAATACCCCTGCTTGTGCTGTACTTGGTGAACGATCACCTGCCCAAGTCCAGCTCATACCTGGAGGGAAAGTTCCGTTCTTTCCATGTTTAACATAACCTGAAGATACAGGGTTAATTGGATCTCCTGCATAATCTCCTACTGTTTTTGTAACTGTTAAACCTTTAATTGGGTCTTTAGGTGCGTCTGGCTCTGCTTTTACACTTGTTCCTCGAGAACCTACAATATAAGATTGATTCGTTGTTGGTCCAGATGTTACAGAGGCTGCATAGACATTACCATTAGCAGCTTGTTGGTCTGTCACATTATCCCTCAATTTTACTCTAGCGGTCATATGGATCGCATAAGCTGAGTCTACCTTACCTACTTCCATTCCAAGAGTATAACTGACCCTACCAGTGTAATTTCCATCTGTTTTTCTTACAATCGAATCCAAATAACTATCATTTTTGTTATTTTTAAACACATCCCATTTTTGATTCTCACGAGTTACTCCTGATCTTGGATCATACATAGATCTTCTATCACCGTTAAAGATCTTATCCTTCTGGTTCCACGGATCCGTAATTGTAACTGTATTTCCAACCTGTTGGAATCCGCTACCTCCATCAGAAAGCTTTTTATTAGGATCTTGATTAACATTTTGATAACGAGTGATAGTTAAATCCCTTACCGTATTTGAAGGATCCATGATATTAAACGGCGGTTGGAAATAATAATGCTGACCATAAGATTGATCTACCATAGCTATTCCATTATTATTGAAGTAGACATCATAGACCATCCATCTACCTGAACTATTTTGCTCATATCTTGATTTAACTACTGTCTTTCTTTCTGTAAATTCAGGATCATCATTCCTTGTGTTTCGTCCACCGTTAGTATTTTTATCAACCGATGCAAAGTATCTAACGTTCTTCATTGCCCCAGATGAGCTAGTTGCTGTATAAGCTCTAAACTGTGTTCCTTCTCCCATGCTCTTACCATTACGTGAGTCACGAGATCCTGAATTAGCGATTGTATTCGCTCCTTCTTTCACTTCTTTTTCCTTAGTAGTCACTTTTGGCATAGAAGACACAATTTGCGTTTGTTGTTTTAACTTTTTAACTAATGCATCTACTTCTTCTTGACTAGCATTAGCGTTTTCTAATATGCTCTTAGCATTTATAAGATCAACATTTACCGCTGATAAAGTCGAAGCTGGCGCTTTATCTTTATTTACCGTAGCAAGTAGTTCTTCTAATTTTGTTATACTAGTCTCTAGAAGACTTTTATCTACTACTTTTTTCTCTACTTCTACTTTAGTGCTTTCTTCTTTTACACTGCTTGGTTTATTTACTGAAGCAACGTTTTCTTTTTCAGCACTTACTGTATTTATTTTCTCAGGTATCTTATCGCCATTTCTTGATTTAGCATTTGTGTCATTAGTTGCTGAACTATCACTAGACGCAGCGACTTCATTCGCACTAGCTACCCCAGTACCAAAGAAGATACTAGCTCCTATTACTATAGATGCAGCACCGAACTTAAACTTTTTAATTGAATAGCTTTCAACTTTGACACCTTGTTTGAGATCTTTAAGTTTCTTATTGTTCTTTCCTATCACAATAACTTCCTCCTTATTTTTTTTGAAACTTAATAGTTATTTTTAAAATATAACTAAATAAATTTTAAATATTACCTTGTTATCTTATTATAGATATCCCAAGGCAGAACATTATATGAATACCTTATCATATTTACTTAAAAAATACTTAAAATTTATATAATTGATTATAGTTTATTTAGTATATTCTTAAAAAAAACTAAATTATAATTTTTATATAAATATAAAGAAATAAATTTGGATTTTCTCCTACGTTTCATTATAACACTAAAAATTCCCCTTGTCACTTAATAACTTAATTAATAATTACAATTAAATATTTTTATTAATTTGCAAAGTAAATTCCAATTCAAATAAAAAAGAATAATCTTAAAATCATGACTATAAAAATCATATTTTTAAAATTACTCTAACATACTTTATATAATAAGGATGAACCAAAAATCCTAAATTTAAAAAATGTAATTATAATTCATAGACACAGCGATTTATTGATATCTAAATTCGATTTTTAAAAACTTTTTAGATACCTAATAAACTACTGCGAGAAGTGATTCGACAAAATTTTGTTTCTTTAAAATCATGATTTTGTCGAGTCATCCCCTAGATAGCTATATCTTTTCTACAACTATTTCTATATCGTTATTTTTTAATATTTTTATCGTATTCAATTACGTAATTTAATTTTTAAGTACTATAGAACCTTGATACACTTGACTTTTTTTAAAAATACTCTCTAAAGTTAGACGAAAAAATCTATTTTTTGGTAAAAATCATTTTATAAAATGAAAAGTAAAATAAAATTATAATTAAAATTTTCTTAAAATATTATTTTGCATTTAACCTATATTAATTATTATATGCATGAAAAAAATATTCTCATACTAAATTCATTCAGTAAAATTCTTTTAATTCTATACTCCTTGTGTTTTCCCTAACTTTTCGGCTCTTTCTAAAGATGCATCAATATTTTCACATATATTTTTTTTACCTATCTTTTCAATAAATCCAGCCTTTTCCATAACATGATACGGTTGTTCATTTACATGCGAAAGTATTAATGTTAAACCACGTTTTTGACATATTTCTAATATTTCCTCTAATACCTCTAATCCTGAAATATCCATAACTGGAACATTACGCATTCTTATTATCAGAACATTTTTTCCTTCTCCATGTTCAAAGTTAGTGAATACATTAGCTGCTCCGAAGAATAAAGCCCCAAAAATTTCATAAACTATAGTATTTTTAGGGACATATTTTAAATCAACTTCTTCAGATAACTTATCATCATCAGATGAACCTTTGTAAGTCCATTGTCGAACTTCTGCAATATCAGACATACGTTTCAAGAATAAGAACGCAGCTAGTACCATACCGAATTCTATCGCAATAACTAAATCAAAGAATAATGTTAATAAGAACGTGATAATTAATACCGCTATATCACTCTTCGGTGCAGTTTTCACCATACGTACACAAATACGCCATCCACTCATATTATAACCTACAATTATTAATATCGCAGCCAAGCAACTCATAGGTATATACGATGCATATGGCATTAAAAATAACAGTATTAATAATAAAGTAAATGCGTGTACCATTCCAGCTACTGGTGTTCTACCACCATTTTTTACGTTCGCAGCTGTTCTAGCAATTGCACCTGTTGCAGGTATTCCTCCAAAAAGTGCCGACATAAAGTTCCCTACACCCTGGGCTACTAACTCTGCATTTGATTTATGCTTGCTCCCTGTCATACCATCAGATACTACAGCAGATAATAGTGATTCTATAGCGGCTAATATCGCGATTGTAAATGCCGGTAAAATCATCTCTCTGATTAGAGAAAATGAAATTGTAGGCATTGTAAAGCTAGGAAGCCCTGCTTTAATCGTATATAGATCACCAATAGTTTTAACCGGCAATTTGAAAATAGCTACTAAAAATGTTGTAATTAGTATTGCGATTAAAGAACCCGGTATTTTCTTAGATACCTTTGGCCAAAATATTTGAATTAGTATGGCAAGTAATCCTATCGCTAAAGTGACAAAACTAATACTTTTTATATTATGCCCGTAAGCTACTAATTTTCCAACAAATTCTGCAGGAACTGCTCCCATACTTAATCCTAGGAAATCTTTCACCTGACCGACTACTATTCCCATAGCAATCCCTAGTGTAAATCCAATAGTAATTGTTTTAGGAATGAACTTAATCAAGTCACCAAAGTGAAATATCCCCATTAGAATTAACATAACTCCTGCCATTAGTGTTGCTACGGTTAATCCTGCAATCCCGTGTTCTGCTATAATTCCATAAATAATAACGACAAATGCTGCAGTAGGCCCACCAATCTGAACCCTACT
The DNA here is from genome assembly GCF_001553035.1 of Gemella haemolysans. GTDB lineage: Bacteria > Bacillota > Bacilli > Staphylococcales > Gemellaceae > Gemella > Gemella haemolysans_B. The sequence continues at coordinate 53,452 of NZ_KQ959961.1, read as the reverse complement.
CCCACCTAAAAATGAAATAAAAAAACCTGCTATAATCGCAGTATAAAGACCTTGTTCCGGGTTAACTCCAGATGCAATCGCCAAAGCAATCGATAAAGGCAATGCTATAACAGCTACTATCAAACCAGCAATTATATCTTTTAAGCATTGTTCCTTTGTATAATTTTTCATTACACTAAACAACTTCGGCTTAAGATATTTAAATGAATTCATCTTCTCCTCCTACCTCCTGAGAATCTTTAGTATTACTAGTTTAGCACATAACTAATAAAAACTCTAGTTAAATTAGAAATCCTACTAAAATATTTTCAAATTTCCTGATATATTTTCTAAAAACTAAAATAAAATCTATTATATAATAAATTTTATCTTGTTATACATTTAAAATAAGGCTTGAAAAATTTACTTTTCAAGCCTTAGATAATCATCTATAATATTTTTAATTAAATTTCTCTTTGATGTCACTTATTACATCTGCCAAAAGTTCATCATTGGCAGTATCGTACCAAGTTCCATCCATTTTATTCCTGAACCATGTTAACTGACGTTTTGCATAACGGCGTGAATTCTGAGAAATAGCTGCAATAGTATCTTCTTTAGAAACATTACCATTAAGATACGGAATCATCTCCTTATATCCTATTGCTCCTAGAGCTTGCAGTTCTAGACCATATTCTTCTATAATTTCTTTAACTTCCTGCTCAAACCCTTCTTCAAACATCAATTCAACCCGCTTATTAATGCGATTGTATAGAACTTCTCTATCGGTATTAAGAACTATTAAAAATGGATTATAATAATCTAGAACGGTATCTCCATTGTTGTTTGTCGTTACAGATTTCTTTTCATTCATCACATAATTATATGCATTAATTACACGACGATGATTTTCTAGGTCAATCGTATTATAGGTATCTGGATAGTTCACTTTTAGATATTCTCTCGCCATATCGACATCAATATCATAAGTTTTTTCCTCTAAATCAGTAAACTCATAGTTGTTTAGAACAGCATTCATATAAAAACCAGTTCCACCGATTAATAAAGGTATCTTACCTCGACTATGTATTTCTTCAATTTTCTTACGTGCAAGTTTTTGAAAATCATAGACAGAACATGTATCAGTAGGTTCTAGTTCATCTATTAAATGATGAACCACCCCATCCATCTCTTCTTTTTTCACTTTTGCAGAACCTATATCAAACTTTTTATAAATTTGAACACTATCTATAGAGATTATTTCACAGTTGAACTCTTTTGCCAGGTCAATACTAAGTGCTGTTTTCCCAACTGCAGTTGGCCCTACTATCGCTATTAAAGGTATTTTCTCCATCTTACCTCCTACACTATACGCTTAAACATTTTTTCTAAATCTTTTTTCTCCATTTTTGTAATTATCGGACGTCCATGTGGACACGTAAATGGATTCTTGCATTCATAAAGATCACTAATAACCTTATTCATCTCAACGTCTGTAAGAACTTGATTTGCTTTTATAGACATTTTACAGCTTGCCATAGCAATTGCATCATTTCTTAATTCGTTGAAAGTTATATTGTTGTTTCTAAGAACCTTCTCAACAATAATCTTTATCATTTGCTCTTCGTCTTCTTCTATCCAACCAGGAAATTCACGAACAACATAAGAATTATCTCCAAACTCCTCAAAAACAATACCAAGTTCTTCAAATTTTTCTAAATTATTACGAACCTCAGCCGCTTCTTCTACAGAAAAATCAAACATAAGAGGAATTAACATCTGTTTTTTATAATTTTTTCTTTCGATAAATTCACGTTGTAATTTCTCATAATTATATCTTTCTGCAGCAGCATGCTGGTCTATAAGGAATAACTTATTATCAGCCTCTGACAAGATATATGTTTTAAAGATTTGTGCCAATACTTTTAAATCAGGTAGCGTACGAACTTTTGTATCATCATCTTGAACAATTTTCGCATCTTTGATTTCATTAAAGTGACTATCATCTTTTACTACATTAGAAACTACTTCTTCTGTACGATCATCATAACTCGAGTTATCTTCTTTTTTAGAGAAATTCATGAAGTTCTCTATCTCTTTTTTAGTAGGTTTATCACCAAACTTATTTCTATTATCACGAGGATGTGAACTATAACTTAAATCTGGTAAATCGCTCTTAATTTTTTGAGTTTTGTTTCTTTGATTAAACGTATTTTCTTTACTTTGTACAGGTATTTTTTCTTCTCCTGATTTCGACAATAAGTCTCCTCCAAAAAGAAACTCATCTTCTTGAATAACATGACTTGCTACTTCTTCTTGAGTATCAGGGAAACTAAGTTCAACTTCTAAATCAACTTCAGATTCTTTTTTCTCTTCTGAAAAAATATTCTTGTCTCCTATATCTCCAAATTTATTATCTAGTTCATCTAAGAAATTGATTTTTTCGATTTTCGCTTTTTCTTTTTTAGTAAGAACATTATTCATTCCTTGTGGAATATATGTATAATTACTTAATCTTTCAGCGATAACTTCTTTGATTAGACGTATTAACTCCGCTTCTTTCGATAATCTCACTTCTTGCTTAGTTGGATGAACGTTAACATCTAATAAAATTGGATCCATTTCTATATTAATAACACATAATGGATACCTATTTATCATTAATAGTGTTCCATAAGCATCGATAATAGCATTTTGAATTCCATAGTTTTTAATATAACGCCCATTGATAAAAATATTTATATAATTCTTACTAGCTCTCGTCTCTTCTGGTACAGAGATATAACCAAATACTTTGTAATCATCGTTACTTCCACTAAATTCAATCATATTTCTAGCAACACCCATATTATAGATTTTAGATAAAATCTTATGAACATCACCATCACCGTATGTTTTAAAGGTAATCTTACCATCTATATGCAGTTCAAAAGCTACATTAGGATAAGATAGGGCAAACTTATGAATAATATTAGTAATATTAGCTTGTTCTGTATGTGGATTACGCAGATATTTCAGTCGTGCCGGTGTATTGTAAAATAAATTTTCTACACTTAAATCAGTTCCTTTAATAGGCGCGTAATATTCCTCAGAAACTACTTTTCCACCTTCAAGAACTAACATCTTCCCTTGCGCTTCTCCTGCACAACTTTTTATCGTTACTTTACTCACAGATGAAATACTCGCTAATGCCTCACCTCTAAAACCTAGCGTTTCTATGTGAAATAAATCATAATCAGCACTTATTTTACTAGTTGCATGGCGTAAAAATGCACGTGCCAAATCATCATTAGAAATACCACTACCATTATCAATAATTCTAATTTGTTGAATACCAAATTCCTTGATTATAACTTTAATATTTGTACTTCCTGCATCGATAGAGTTTTCTACAAGCTCTTTAACAACAGAAGAAGGTCTTTCGACTACTTCTCCCGCCGCTATTTTATTTGATAGTTCTGCAGATAATATATTTATTTTTCCCATTTAATTTATTTCACATCCTCACTTATTTTTCTCTGTAATTCATAAAGAAGATTAAAAGCCTGCATTGGAGTTGTTTCTAAGAAGTTTACACTCTCTAATTGCTTTTTAATTTCATCGAATTTCTCATTATCACCATCAAAATCCAATTGTAATTTTGCATAATTTTTTCCTGATTTCTCTTCAGCTTTTAGTTGTTTTCTAATAGTTTTCTCTAACTCTTCTTTAAGTTCTTTTTCTAATTCAGAACGAAGTTGTTGTCTTAAAAACTCTTCATCTACTTTTACAACATCTTCTTTAACTACTCTACTTCTAAATTCTTTTTCTAGTTCTTGACGTAGTTGTGCTCTTAAAGCTTCCTCGTCTATTTTTACAACTTCTTCTCTAACTACTTTACTACTATATTCTTTTTCTAGTTCTTGACGTATTTTTTCTCTTAACTTTTCTTCAGACTCTTGTGATGAAGTTTCATTTAATAATACCTTATTATATCTAGCATTATCAACAAGGTCGTCACTACCTTTATTTCCACTTTCTAATTCTCTTAATATTTTATTAGCACCTACAATAACATCTTCTGGTAGATGAGCAAGTTGAGCAACATGAATACCATAACTCTTCTCAATAGGTCCTTCATTAATTTTATATAAGAAAATTAACTTTCCATGGTCTTCTTTCGCAGAAACGTGAATATTCTTTATTCCCTGGGTAATATTTTCTAATTTTGTAAGCTCATGATAGTGAGTTGAAAATAGTGTTTTACATTTGATAGTATTATTAATATATTCTAATATCGATTGAGCTAAGGCGATACCATCATATGTCGAAGTTCCACGACCAATTTCATCAAAAATTAATAATGAATTTTCAGTAGATTCGACTAAAGCATTCTTCGCCTCAATCATCTCAACCATAAACGTTGATTTACCTCCAGCAAGATCATCACTCGCCCCTATTCTCGTAAATATTTTATCGAAAATTGGTAAATTCGCAGAAGTCGCCGGAACAAAAGATCCAATTTGGGCAAGGATTACTATAAGAGCAAGTTGTCTCATATAAGTAGATTTACCAGACATATTAGGTCCTGTAATAAGCAAGATATTATTGTCTTTATCTACTTTACAATCATTACTAATATAACTATCAGCACTCACATTTCTCTCAACAATCGGGTGGCGACCATCAACAATATCAATAATATTATTATCATTGAATTCAGGTTTTACATAACCATATTCTTCCGCTACATCAGACAATGAAACAAACACATCAATATCACTTAGAGTATTCGCAACTCTCTGTAATCTTACTATATAATTATGAATCTTTGTCTTAACTTCTTGGAATAGTTGTAATTCTAACTCTTCAATTTTTGTCTTAGAGTTTACGATATGTTCTTCAACTTTTTTCAGTTCTTCAGAAACAAATCTCTCACAGTTAGAAAGTGTTTGTTTCCTATGATAACCTAATTCTGTCGGATCTATAGTCTTAAGCCCTACTTTAGATACTTCGATAAAGTAACCGAAAATCTTATTGTACCCAACTTTTAGATTTTTAACCCCAGTTCTCTCTTTTTCACGTTCTTCGATTTCTAATAATATTCTATTCCCGTTTTTACTAGCATTTTTATAACTATCTAACTCTTCATTGAAGCCTGATTTAATTACATTTCCATCTTTAACTGTTTGACCAGCTTCTTCATGGATTGTCTCTTCAAGATAGTCGTATAAATCTGTTAATTCGTCGATATTCTCTGCAATATCTTTTAATTTATTAGATTCAAATCCTAATAGTAACTTCTTAATTTCTGGTATTTGAGCTAATGTTTTCTTCAGATTTAATAATTCCTTAGGACTTACAATATTATAAGAAACTTTTGTAGAGATTCTCTCAAGGTCATATACTTCTTTCAAACTAGTTTTCACATCAGCTTTTTCAAAGTAATGTTTAGTAAAATCTTCTACGATTTCCTGACGTTTTTTAATTTCTTTAAGATCTAGCAATGGATTTTCTAACCATTTTTTTAGTTTTCTTGAACCCGCAGCTGTTGATGTTTTATCTACAATACTAAGAAGAGAACCTTTCTTCCCACCATTAGCCATATTTTGAGTAACTTCTAAGTTTTTTAACGAGTAATTCGTCATATAAACAAACTTATCTTTGAAATATACTTCAAAATCTTTAAGGCTTGAAATATCTTTATTTTGAGTTTTTTCAATATAGTCTAAAAGAACATCACATGCAATACGAAGATTACTATCAGTAATATTACTTGTTTTTTCTTTAGTAATATCATTATTTAATTCAACTTCAGTAATATAAGCACTAATATCCAACTCTTGATCTTTTATGCTGATTACTTCTTTAATATTATTTTTTAGTACTTCATCCTGAAGGTCAGTCATATTTTTAAGTACAGTACAACGACTATCCCCTGTCATAATATCACAAAATGCGAAATAGATATTATTATCTTTTACATATGCACTACCTAGGTAATTATTCTCATCATAGTTTTTGTAGTTCATATACGTCCCTGGCGTGATTACCTGAACTACTTTACGCTCTACGATTTTCCCTTGACCAGGTTCAGAAACTTGTTCACATATCGCTACTTTATATCCATTATTTACTAAAGTATCAATGTAAGTTGCTGATGAATGAAATGGAACTCCACACATAGGAATTTTTTCAGCTCCTCCATCACGAGCAGTTAAGGTTATTTCTAAAATTTTTGACGCTCTAGTCGCATCTTCAAAGAACATCTCATAAAAATCACCAAGACGGTAAAATAAAAACATGTCCTGATAATCTTTTTTTATCTTCAGATATTGTTCTATCATTGGAGTATATTTCATCTCAAAAGTTCCTTTCTCTTTATTTCTTCCATGTATTTATAACATATATAATTTTAGCATAAAACGTTATTTTTTAGTAGTGAATCGTGTGGTAAAACATATAAAAAATATTATAGCCTATGGAAGAAAATTGTAAATTAAATTCAAAATATATACATTTTTTATGTAATAGTCTTATATTTGAATTTTCCTCTAGTTTTAGAAACCTTACTTTTTATCACATAGATAATACTACTAAAACTCTTCTTAAATTTTCAAGATTTTACTCATCTTATCTTATCTCATATTGACTACAACAATTTACACACATAAATTATACATTAAATTTAGAGTTTTATTACTATATATACAGCACTTATAACAATAGCATTTTAACTCTCTATAATAGATTTCTATTGTAGATTTCTCATAAGTTGCGTATATTTCTTCAATATTGTATAATTACATCAAAGGAGTTGACTTATGTTAAATTTCATAAAAAATAAAACAAATTTATCGATATTGATTTTTTATTTTATATTTAGCTTTTCTAGTTTATTATTTATATTACTAGCTGAATATAATAACAATAAAACACCTACATTATTCCTTAAGCAATTTGTTTTCTATTTAATTGGTCTTGGAATAATATATCTACTTCAAAAAATACCAATAGATTATATAGAAAAATTCTCTATAGCATTCTATTTATTCGCACTTGTTCTTTTGGTTGGGATATTTTTAGTACCTAATAATTTTGCTCCTATCGTAAATGGTGCACGTAGTTGGTACAATCTCGGACTATTCACTTTACAACCTTCAGAATTTGGTAAAATAGCAACTGTCGCAATGATTAGTATGTTGATAAAAGAAAAGAGTTTTAAAGATAATACAGATACTGTAAAACTTTTAAAAATATCATTAATAATTTCAATACCTTTCGTACTAGTTCTAAAAGAAAATGACTTAGGTAATGGTTTATTTTTCATCTTTTTATTCTTAGGTTTAGTATTTTTAGTCTGCAATAAAGGAAAGACATTATTTAGAATTTACTCTGTAGTTATAGCTGGACTAGCAATTATTATTCTTGCTGCCTTATATTTCCCAAGACTTCTTAATCTAGTTGGATTAAAATCTTATCAGCTTAATCGTATCCTTTCATGGTTAAATCCTGAAGCTTACAAGCTAGATTACTCTTATCAAATCACTCAAGTACTTAGAGAAATTAAATTAGGTGGTCTTACAGGAACATTCGCTAAAAATAAAAATTATATAGATGAACAATTTAATGATTTTATCTTTTCTATAGTTGCTAAAAACTTTGGATTTATCGGTGCTGCAATATTCTTAACTATCTTCTTTATATTCATACTAAGATTATTCAATATAATGAAAAAATGCGAACAAGGTAACTACAGCTATTACTTCATTCTATTAGCTATTTGTAGTTTTTGCTTCTCTTTCTTCATCAATATTTTTTCAACACTTAGTATTATTCCTGTAATTGGTATAAGCATGCCATTTATAAGTTATGGTGGAAGTTCATTAATAGCCAATAGTATTCTCTTTGGAATAATTGTTAAAATTAATGCTACTATACACGAAGAATATTTGGAAGATGAATATTACGAAAACTACGAAGATGAATATGATGAAGCTCAATATATTGATGATTCTCATCCTTTAGATCCTGTATATGATAATAACAACAATAACTATTACGAGGAAGAACCTCAACAATATAAAAGAAGTAAAAGAAAAAGATAAAAAAATGAGGATAGAAATTTTTTCTATCCTCATTTTTCGTTTTATTTTCTTACATCTTCAATGAATTTATCATCGATAGTTTCTAATAATTTTCCTAAAATTGATTTAGCTGCGTAGTAATCACGGATATCGAATACTGCATTGTGAGTGTGAATATAACGTGCACAAATACCAATTACAGTTGTTGGAATACCATTTAATGCTTGGTGAATATTACCCGCATCTGTTCCTCCTGGTGAAGTGAAGTATTGGTATTTAATTCCATTTTCTTCAGCAAGTGCTACGATTTTTTCTCTCATGTTAGCACGAAGTACCATAGTTCTATCAACTAATCTTACTAAGAATCCTTCTCCTAAGCGTCCGTTACTAGTTTCTTTTCCGTCCATATCGTTTGCCGGACTACAGTCTACAACGAAACATACATCAGGTTTAATCATATTTGCTGCCACAGTTGCTCCACGAAGACCTACTTCTTCTTGAACAGTAGCACAAACTACTAGGTTGAAGTCTAATTCTTTTTCAGCAAATTCTTCTAAGATTTCTGTAATAATTACACATCCGTAACGGTTATCAATAGCTTTACTCATAAATCTATTTTCAGTAAGTTGTTCGAATGTTGTTTTTGGTGTAACAAATGCACCTTCGCGAATACCCATTTCTAAAGCTTCTTCTCTTGAAGATGCACCTACATCTATAGTCATATCGCTAATTTTTACATTTTGCGCTACTCCTGCAGTGAAGTGTTTAGGAATTGAACCTATTACTCCAGTAAATTTTTTTCCTTCATATGAAGTTACTGTGTAAGTTTGAGCTAAAAGAACATCTTCCCTAAAACCACCAAGTGTTTCAAATTTAAGCATACCATTCGGTAATACTTTTGTTACGATAAATCCAACTTCATCCATGTGAGCTGCTATCATAACTGTTTTAGCATTTTCTTTTTTAGACTTCTTAATAGCATAGATTCCACCAAGATTATCAAACTTAATCTCATCAGCATATTTAGATAAATTTTCTTCTAAATATTTTGAAATTTCACTTTCAAATCCTGATGTTCCGTCTAACATTGTTAATTCTCTGAATCTTTCTATTGATTTACTCATTTTCTTATACCTCTTTTATGTACTCTATTGTTTCACTTTCTTTATCATAACGTACTTCATATTCGATATTGTTATTGTCAAAATAGAACATTAAATATGAGTTTTCTTTTAAGTTTAGCGTATAGCTATCTATAACATCATAACCTAATGCAATTAATTTGTTTCTGCACCTGTCTATGTGATCATTATTTAATTCTTGCTCTTCTGTTTTTTGATAAACACGATATCCTGCATAAACTGCAGCTAATGGCAATAATATTCTTTTTAATTTCATATTTTACCTCTTATCTGAATTCATCACATAACGAGTTAAATAATTCCTCACTAAGTTCTAGGTTTTGATGAGCAATAGGTTCATCTCGTTTATAATTACGTAAAGTGTCTTCATAATGAGGTTTTTTCTCATTCTTATAGATTACCCCTGTTACAAGATCATTGTATTCTTCTAAGACTCTATACGCTTCTAATTTATTAGTATTATCATAACCTTCAATATCAGAAAGTTTTGTTAAGTGTTCTTTATACCAAGCTGGCGTATTTTTGTAGTTATATGTTTTACATGGGCTGAACACGTTAACTAGTGAGAATCCATCATGATTAACAGCTTCTTCGAAGATTTGCATCATTTCTTTCATATCACCAGTGAATGCTTGCGCTAAAAATGTAACTTCACAAGATAAGGCAATTTTCATTGCTGACAATGGTTTTTCCATTACACCTTCTAGAGTTGTTGTCGTTACTAAACCTTCATCAGATTTAGGCGACATTTGACCTTTTGTTAAAGCATAAAGTTGGTTATCCATTACTACGTATGTCATGTTTACGTTACGTTTCATAGCGTGAACAGCATGTCCAATTCCGATAGCATATCCATCACCATCTCCACCCATAGCGAAAACTGTTAGATCTTGGTTAGCTAGTTTTATCCCTTGAGCAATTGGTAGTGAACGTCCGTGTAATCCTTGAACTCCATATGCTCTTGTATATCCACTAATTTTCCCAGAACATCCAATCCCTGCTGAGATTACAACATTTTCAGGTTTAATCCCTAAATTTACAACAGCTCTATTTATACCCGCAAGTACCGAGAAGTCTCCACAACCGGCACACCAATCGGGCTTAACATCGTTTTTATAATCTTTTAATGTTACTTTCAAATTATTTCTCCTCCTCTAGTAATTGTTCAACAAGTTCGTGAGTATAATAGATGTCTCCATCATATTTTAGCAAACTACCAATTTTTTCTGAATTGTGATATTTACTCGCTATTACTGTACGTAACTGTTTATTGTGGTTGTGCTCGACAATATAAATTTTTCTATATTTATCAAATGCATCACGAATAGGCTGAGCAACAGGATAAATTTGACGAATGTGCATAGTATCAATCTTCATACCTTGTTCTTGTAATTGCTTAGCAGCTTTATTTAGAACTCCATATGTTGAATTTACACCTACTAATAGAATATCTTTTTCATCGTTATATTCATTTAGTTCGAATGGTTTTTCTACTAATGCAGATTCAATCTTATTAGAACGTTTTTCTTTTTGACGTACTGTGTTACGCTTAACTTCAGAAGGTAATCCAACAACAGAGTGTTCATAACTGTTCGCGTTGTGGATTCCACCTTTTTGACCTGGAATAGTTCTGTTTGAAACTAACACATCAGTCGCATAACGTTTGAAGTAAATAATATCTTCTTCTGTGATTTCTTCTTGTTTTAATAGATTACCTCGATCGATTTGAACCTTACTAAAATCAAAGTTAGGAACTGTAGATTTGTTCATACCTAATTGTAAGTCCATTAAGACAATAACGGGTGTTTGATATTTTTCTGCCATATTGAACGCATCAATCATAGTGTAGAAACAATCTTCTACAGATGTTGGAGCTAATACAATACGAGAAGCATCTCCTGTTCCACCATAAACTGCGTGGAAAATATCTGATTGCTCAGTTTTTGTCGGAAGCCCTGAAGAAGGTCCACCCCTTTGAACATCGACTATAACAACTGGTTGTTCTGCCATCGCTGCCATACCTAAGAACTCAGTCATTAATGAAATACCAGGTCCAGAAGTAGCTGTCATTGCACGAACTCCTGCGAAGTTCGCTCCAATAGCTACACCTAACGCTGCAATCTCATCTTCTGTTTGGATATATGCACCATTTACTAGTGGAAGTTTATCGAATAAGTATTCCATAATTTCCGTAGCCGGTGTAATTGGATATCCTGCATACATTCTACATCCTGCTGCTAGTGCACCAAGACCCGCTGCATGGTTACCAACTAACCACATATTTTTGTGAGTTGGATTTAATTTTTTTAGATAATACTTATCATTAATATTATTTTCAGCCATGAAATCGTTCATAATTTCACGACCTTTATCGAAGGCTTGAATGTTAGTATTTACGATTTCTTCACCTTTACTAGAGAATTTTGCTTCAATCATATCGTAGAATATTTTTGAATCGATATCTAATAATGCTGAACAAATCCCAAGTGTAATAATGTTTTTAATAATTGGATTTGCAATCTCTTTTGCTAAATCAGTAATTGGGAATACCGCAACTAATCCTTTAATTTCTTCTGAAATTTCTGGTTTAATTTTAGCGTCCGCAATAATAATACTGTTTTCATCCAATTCTGGAATATAACTATCTAATGTAGCTTGGTCAAAGGCTATAAGAATATCTGTCTTATAGTCAATAACATTAATTCTTTCTTCTGAAATACAAATTTTACTATTACTGTGTCCACCTTTAATTCTACTTGCGAAGTCTCTTGTAGAATACATGTGATAACCTAGTGTATTTATTACCGTAGAGAAAATTTCGGCTGTACTTTCTAGCCCTTCACCTTGTTCTCCACCAATTTTCCATCCTAATTTATTAATCATATAATCTCCTTTAATCTCTTTCATTAGAAATTTAATCGTTGATTTCTCAATACTTTATTTTACCATATTTAAGAAAATTTTTCCATCCAATAATATTTATTATCAGTACAATAACTCTTGAAAAATATTATAGTTTCATATTTTTTTCTGATATAGACTACTAATATATTTTTTTAAAAATTTGTATAATATTTAGGCAGAACTTTAACTTTTAATATTTTATTTTATAAAATATTATATTTCTATTCTTACAAATATTATTTTATCTCGATATTTTAAATATTCTATATTCAAATTCACAAAATTTCCTCTAAAGGGCTGATTCAAAAGTCCTAAAATTTAACAAAATTCATATAATAACTCCTAGACGCAGTGGTTTATTGATATCTAAATT
>NZ_KQ959961.1:0-40888 GCF_001553035.1 Gemella haemolysans | reverse complement strand
AAATCACGATTTTTGAGTCACTCCCTCTTTATCATTTCTTAAAAGGAAACAATAACATTACACAAAGAAAAAAGCCCTTGTAGAAGCTATTAACTTCCACAAGGACGTATCTATAGACGTGTTACCACCTTGATTTATAGTATTTTCACAAATACTATCTCAAAAAGTACTAAAATACTATTTTAATACTCCTAGCTGTATCGGGCTATCCCGTAGTAGTTTAACTATTCAACTACTAACACGAAAAGACCATCTTCATAGTATCAAATTTGATCTCATTTCACCTACCGAGACTCTCTAAACAAATATCAACTACTACTCTTCTTTTCAAAGTGTAATTTTTTGTTGTGATTTAAGTATATCAAGATAAGAAACCCTTGTCAATGTTTTTTTATAATTTGACATTTATATTTACTTTTAAATTTTTTATACATTAATTAGCTTAATTATTTAGAAAGTTTACGTCTAACAGCAAGACCTACTAGAGCGATTAAACTTAATCCTAGAGCAGTTGTACTAGATGAGTTCATACCTGTGTTAGGTAATTTTCTCTCATTATTTGCAACACTTGCTTTCTCTTCTGATTTAACTCCAACTTTTTCCACACCATATACGTGGGTTGTAATTCCATCTTTTTTAGATGTTGAAACTGTATTATATCCTTTAAGAACTTTCGGTTCTTTATCTCCTAATTCTACTGGCGCAAGTTCATTTCCTGAAGCATCAATATGACGTGTTACTACTAATTCTTCTTTAGATAAGACTGGCGCATCTTGAGCAGTTTCACCTTTTGGTACTTCATTTCTTGGTGTTTCAGGTTTCTCAGTTTCAAATTTATATGTTTTTGAATCTACAGAAATTGTACGTGAGTTTGGATTTACTACTGCATATTTAGTTAAATCAGTTTTTTCTAAATAATTTTTGAATGCTTCATCCATAGATGGTCCTTCTTCACGAGCTCCACCTAACATTGTATATCCATCTCCACCTGCTGCTAAGAAGTCATTTGTAGTTAGGTAGTATGTTTTATTTAAATCTAATTTATCATATGCACCTGTATCATGGTTCTTAACTTCTACACGTAATACACGTTTTCCTGATGGTAAGTTTGTATCGTAGTATACTTTAGCTCCTGATACATGTAGGAAACCACCACTTGGTTCTAATAATGGTTGTCCATTTTCATCTAAGACAGTTTTACCAGCTTTATCAACTTGTAAAATAGATCCTAGAGATTTTTCAAACATAGCTAATACGTCTTTACCTGTAACACTAATTTGAGAAATTGTATTACCGAATGGAAGAACAGCAATTACACTACCTCTTGTGATAGGTTTGTCTTTAGCGATAGTTTCACGTAAACCACCACCGTTTGTTACTGCGATATCTGCTTTATTTTTGAATCCAGTTTGTCCATATTCATAAAGTGAGTCAGCTACTACATTTCCTAAGTTTGTTTCGCGTACACGAACATTTTCACGAGTACCACTTAACTCGACAGGGCTATTTTTCACTACAACAACAGCATTTTCTGCGTCGTATTTCGCTTTAATTTGATCTACTAATTTTTTCACTTCTGCGTTAGGCGTTACATTAGTAGTTTCTGATGCTTTAATTAGACTCGGAGTTCCTAATAAACTATTTGGTTTTAATGTAACTTTACCAATGTTATTTAAATAACTTCCTGTTTGGTTATAAGTAACGTTATCTCCATATGTTTTTGATTCTACTGTGTGAGAGTGACCATCGATTACTACTACACGTTTCCCTTTTAATAAAGGACTTTTAGATAGTTCGTCAGCAAGAGTAGATCCTCTCCATTCATTAGGTGTTGTTGTATCCACTCCAAGGTGAGCTAGAACAACATATGTTTTATAGTCATCACCAGTAGCTTTTGCTTTTGCTTGGATTTCTTTAACTACATTTAGTACCTCTGGGATAGGATCTTTGAATGTTACACCTTGAACATTTTTAGGGTGTGTTTTTGTAGCAGTTTCTGGTGTTGTTACCCCAATAACAACAACCTCATCACCTTTAACACTTTTATCTTTATCAATGATTGTAGAAGCTTCAAATAAACGTGCGCCATTAACATAAGTATTTGAGCTTAATAGAGGAAATTTTAAAATTTGTTTATACTTTTTAGCTTCATCTAACCCAAAGTCAAATTCGTGGTTTCCTACAGCCATAGCATCGTAATTCATTTTATTTAAAATTTCAGCACGTGCTTCTCCTTTTGTTGAGTTAGAGATAGGTAATCCTTGGAATGCATCCCCTGCATCTACAACTACTGTTGTTTGATCTTTTTTAGCACGTTCATTTTCAATTACTGTTGCTAATTTAGCATCACCAACAACTGATGTATTTTTATCACGACCTTTTTCCTCTACGATACGTCCGTGAACATCATTAGTGTGAACTAATACTAAATCTTTTTCAGTTGTTTTTGGCACTGATGCTGTAGATGGTTCTGTAGTATCAGTTGGTTTATCTGCTGGTTTTGCATCTCCTGTTTTTGGAGCTGCTGAAACCTCAGATGGCTCTGATGATGGTGCAGCTACTGGTGAATTTGCTGGAGCTGGTGTTGACTCATCCGCGAATGCAGCTCCTCCTGAAGTTGCTATTGCTAATCCTACGATTGTAGCCGACGCTAATGTATAATTTTTTTTCTTCATAATAACTTTTTTTCTCACTTTCTTATTTGTAATTTAATATTTACATAATATCACAATAATACGTGTTTTTCAACTGAAATTTAAATATTTTTCTATGATAACGGTTTAAAAACGTACTATTTTGGAGTTTGTGTTTATTAATATTATTTTGAAAATAAAGAAAAACCGAAATTAGATATAATCCAATCTCGATTTATTATATTTATTTAAACATTCTTAAAAGCATTCTGTCACTTAATCTTGGAAATAACTGGCTAATTTTAACAGCTAAAACTAGCTTGAATGGTAAATTAACTTCACGTTTTTTCTGTTCAATACCTTTTATTATCTTACTGACAACTAGTTTAGGCGTTAATGTTTTACCACCCATTGCTTTTTGATAACTCTTGTCTTCATCAGCAATATTAAAGAAATTTGTAGCCACAGGTCCAGGATTTACAGTCATAACATGGACATTATCTTTTTTTAGTTCTAAACGTAAAGAATTAAAATATCCAATTAGAGCAAATTTAGTTGCTGAATAGACAGAACTCTTTGGTGTAGCTATTTTTCCTGCTAGAGAAGCTATAGTTACGATAGTTCCAGATTTTTTTTCTCTCATTCTTTTAGCTATTTCAGTAGTTAATTGAATAGTTCCTATAACATTCGTATCAAACATATTCACAACATCATGATCGCTAAATTCACTAAAATCCTTCATAATCCCATAGCCTGCACCATTGATAAGTATATCTATATCTTTTACAGATGAAAGTAAGTGCTCTACCTGTTCTTGTGAACCAATATCCACACTATATACTCTAGTCTTGACATTTTCAAAAGCTTCACATTTTTTAGCCACCTTTTCAAGGGCTTCTTTTCGACGAGCTACCAATATTAACTCCACATTCCCTTTTTGTGCATATTGGTGCGCTAACTCACGACCTAGACCACTAGAAGCTCCCGTTATTAGTATTTTTTGTTTGCTATTTTCCATACAATAATCCCTCTCTTATCCGTGTTTCGCTGCACAGCTACATTGCCCTTTTAGGCACTTACACGTAATTACCTCTGGGGCTGTTTTTCTTTTTTCTTTCAGCAATTCAATAATTTCATCAATGTTACTTTTACTTAAATTATCAGTTTCAATTATGTTCTTAACAATAACGTGAGTTCTTCTTTCACAAATTCTCTCTAAAAAATTTTGTGTTAATATATCTAAACATTCATCTTCAACACATTTTGCTGAATATAAAAATTTATTCCCTTGTTTTCTAGTTTCTAAAAATCCTTTTTCTACTAACCTTGATAGTAGGGTTTTAATAGTAGAAGGTGTCCAAGACTTTTCTTCGCCTAGAGTATCAATTACAAACTTACTTGTAGTTTCTCTATTACTCCAAACTACTCGCATTACTTCCCATTCCGCTTCCGAAATATTAATTTCCATTTATTATCATCCTTTTTTATCAGTTACATCTGTAACTATAATACTATTTTAATCATATAATGTCAATTCATAAAAAACTTGATTCTAGCAAGACTAGAATCAAGTTTAAGATTTTTTCCTAATTGGATGTCTAATAACTGTTTTAAGCTTCTCAGGTGCAGTTTTTCTCACATCAGAAATATAAATTTCATGGTGAAATCTCATCTTATTAATGTCCAATTCATAGCCTTCAGAAATAATATATTCATGCATCTTAGCGACAGTTTCTGGCTCTTTATCATAAGGACCAATATGCATACATTGGACACATGTTCCTTCACAATAGCTAAAAAATTCAACCTTTGAGAAATCTTCTTTTTTCTTTTCAGTTACTTGCTTGATAGCCCACTCAAATACTTCTTTTGTAACAAAATCTGGCATACGTATTAACAAAATGAACTTAAAATTTTGTTTATTACTATAATCAACACCTTCTATTCCTTCTTGCCACCAAAACCCTTCTAACGGCGGAACAACAAAATCAAAGTAATTAGGAATTTTATATTCTCCTTTTTTACTCATCTTTATAGCATAAGCTACAGGATGGGAGTGACTCAAAAATCGTGATTTCGTAGAAATCGATTTTGTCGAGTCATCCCCGCACAGTTTATTAGATATCTAAAAAGCTTTTCTAAAGCGAAATTAGATATCAATAAACCACTGCGTCTATGAGTTCTCATATGAACTTTGTCAAATTTTAAGACTTTTGGGTCAACCCCTTATACTCGCTATTGTCATCATTCGGATCTCCACTCCCCCTAACTGCAATATAATTAGCATTCTCTATATTAACAATACTTGGTTTAGTCTTAGGGACATATAAATGTTTAAGAGTTTTTTTAAAATCAACTGCCATACTACTTCTCCAAAATAAAAATTATTCTATCTGATTCAGCATATTTTTTATTATTTTTATCAAAGTCACAAAAATAATTTTTAACTTTAAATCCAATATTTTGAATTTCAGCAAGGACACTTTCTATTTCATAAGTTCTTTGCGAATGAAACTGTTCTAGTTTTTTATATAAACCATTGTTTTCTTTAATAAAGAACGACAGTTCACTTTCCACTTCTAGAGAATTTTCTGTTTCATATGTAAACCATAAATAGCTTATTTCATCATCTTCATAACCGAAAACTTGTTTTTCTAACATATCTATAACTTTTTTGGGAGTGTGGATATCAAATACAAATTTTCCACCTTTTTTTAAAGATGAGTATACTTCTTTTAATCCTAGTTTAAACTCTTCAAAATCTGACAGATAATTAAATACATCAAATGCACTTAATACAAAATCAAATTCCATATTTAACGATGAGATTTCTAATAAATCCATCACAAAATAATTACAACCAGGAACTTTTTCACTAGCTATCACTAACATTTGTTCACTGTTATCTACTGCGAATACTTCACCATATTTTTTTAGAGTTGGTAGCATTGCACCACTACCACAACCTAAATCAAGAACTAGAAGATTTTCTCTATCTTCTAATTCTTGACTAATAATATTTTTATAAGCATCGTAGTCGACATCCATTAGTTTATCATAAACAATACTTAAATTTTCGTACATATTATACACCTTTTATAGGATATTTCTCAAATAGTGCATCTAATTCATAGTATTCTCTATCATCACGAGTCATGATATTTACTACTACATCACCTAAGTCCATAAGAATCCATTTAGCTTCTCTTAGACCTTCTGTACTGTGAATTTCTCCACCATTTTCTAATACTTGTTCTCTTACTTCTTGAGCAATTGCCTCTACTTGTCTATTTGTAGGTGCGTGACAAATTACAGAATAGTCATATAATACTCCTGCTTGAGTTAAATCATACGCAACGATATCATAACCGTGTTTATCATCACATGCATCTACAACAACCTTTAATAAGTTTTCTACTTCCATTTTCATCCTCTTTCTTTATTTTATTTTTTTATAATATGGAACATTACCACATAAAGTACATCATCTTCTGGGTATCTTTTAGCTAGTTTATCGATTAATTCATCTAGAGTAACACCATAATATTTAGCATAACGTTCTGTTAAAGTATCTCTTGTTACAGGTTTAACTAAATCAACTTCTAATGTAGCGAACACTGTATCAGGATCTTCATAAGTCGTAGCTTCTAATAAATCACCTTTTTTGAAATGAGCCTCACTCTTATTTCTAATCGTTATTGTTTTTTCATCAGTTAAAATTTTATCTTTATTTTTTTCTTTAAATCCGACACGATAGTTTTTAATATTATAATAGTTATAACAATCTAATAATGATGGATAAATTCTTTCGTCATTATCAATTAAATAAACTAACGTATACTTAGCTGCAAGTCTTACCGCTTCATCTAAGTCATACTGAGATACTTCTGTAACCTCTGCTAAATGTGGGTGTTTTCTTTGTGGATCAGTATAGTCAGCTATGAAGATTATTTTTTCTAATAATGTCATGTGCTTTCTACCGAATGTGTGGTTAGCAACCGCAAGTTTAACTTCTTCATCTGCTACACCAAATTCTTCCTCAATAAAAGCACTTGCTACAGGTCCGTGAAGAACCTCTACTGGATAGTCTAATAAATTAACATCTAAATTATGTAAGATTACGTATTTTTTCATTAATACTTCATCCATTGGTTTACAAACATCATGCACTAATGCCGCTAATGCTACTTTTTCTACGTTTGCTCCATGAATTTTCGCAAGATGTTTCGCTACTTCCACAACTCTTAATGTGTGCTCGTATCTTTTTTCTGGTAATATTTCTTTCACTCTATTTTGAATTTCTTGATATTCCATATAAACCCAACTCCTCTATATATGACCTACATTCATCTGTAATCATATACTTAATACTTTTCTTATTTTTTAAATTTTTCCTAATTAAACTAGAACTTATCTCAATTACTGGTGATTTCATTATCTCGTAATTAATAGATTTATAAAAAACATCCCCTTCTGCTACTTTATATAAATCCTCTTCATCACGAGCAACAAAAATAAAAGTTACAAGTTTTGCTAGTTCTCCTATATTATACCATTTTTTTAAATCTTTGGCTCTATCTGTTCCAATAATAAAATAGATTTTTTCATTTTTATACAATTCACTAAAATATTTAACAGTATTATAACTATAACTTACACCCTCATTTGATATTTCATAGTCACTTACTTCAAACTTTAAGTTGCCTTTAGTACTTAGTTTCGTCATCTCAAATCTATTTTTATCACTAGCTTCAAGTTCTCTACCTTTTAACGGTGTAATATACGAAGGAATAAAAATAACTTTCTCTAAATCATAAGTATCTAGTGCTGTTTCGGCAGTAATTAGATGACCTATATGAATCGGATCAAAACTACCACCATAAAGCGCAATTGACATCTTATTTCACCAACTCTATTTTTCTATACTTTTCCTTAGAGCTTTGTTTGTATAATACAATAGTGTGTCCAATTACTTGAACTAATTCAGATGAAGTACGTTCAGATAGAATTTGAGCAACCTCATCTTTATCTTCTTCACAGTTTTGTAAAATACTTACTTTTAATAATTCACGTTTTTCTAACGCATCTCTAATTCCTTGAATCATATCACTATTTACACCTGATTTCCCTACTTGGAAAATTGGTGATAAATGATGAGCTAATGCTCTTAATTGTCTTTTTTGTTTTCCTTTTAACATCTTATCCTCTTTTCTTTTACTATATTATCGATTCACGTACAAATACTTCGATTTCTTCTGGTACATGAATATCAATCTTGCATCCACTATCACTATTAACAGTAATCCATCCTAATCCAGAAATCACAATATCCATCTTTCTACTGTCAATAGTGAAACTTTTCTTAACTTGATTGTTGAAGATAGAAATATTATCTTCAAACGGCGGTTTTAATAATGTTCCTAAGTGCTTTTCAAACAGTTGATCTGCATTACTTAATTTTGTACGATGGATTTCTACTAAATTAGATGCATATAATGTGAAACTTTGACGCTCACCTTCTACAAAATCCATTCGAGCCATACCACCGAAGAATAAACTTTGCTCAGCATTTAACTGGAATACGCGAGCCTTAATCTCTTTTTTAGGCATTACTAATTTTAAACTTTGCGCATCAAGATAATGAGCTATATCATAATCCAGAATAATACCTGGTGTATCATAAATACTAGTAGCACGATCTAAAGGTATCTCTATCATACCTAGCGTTGTCCCCGGGAAGTGAGAAGTTGTAATGACATTCTTATCCCCAGTTGTAAGTTCGATAAGTTTGTTAATAAATGTAGATTTACCAACATTTGTTGCCCCTACTATATAAACATCTTTACCATTTCGTAATTCATCTATACGACTTGCTGCTTCTTCAACACCCTGATTTTTTATCGCACTAATTAAAAGAATATCTTTTACTTTAATGCCTTTAGCTTTCAGCATCTTAAATAGCCATTGTTTTACTTTATTTTGTTTAACAGATTTAGGTAATAAATCTAACTTGTTAGCTACAAGTACAATATCCTTATTATTTCCTACAATATCAACTACATCTTCAATCCAACTTCCAGAAAAGTCAAAGATATCTACTACTTTTACAATTAATGCATCTTTTTTTGATAGTGTTTTGATAAGTTGATAGAAATCTTCAGCTCCAAGTTGTACATCAGATACTTCATTATAGTTTTTTAATCTAAAACATCTTTTACATACAAGATTGCCATCGATACTTTTCTCTACTACACTCTTTGGTAAATAACCTTGTTTGTTCTGATCTTCACTTTGAATCTCAACACCACAACCTATACAATAAACTTTATTACTCAATATGACCTCCATTTTCTTTCTTATGTTTTAATCTATACCCTACTTTTTTCATTTTAGGGAATTTTTTTCTTCTTGTTAAATTTTGGATTATTAACCCTTCGAAAAATCTATTAATTCTAGTTTTGAATGCATCAGTTTTAGATATAGGTTTTACTAATACACTCATAACTCCGAAACTTTTTGCGCCTAGTACATCAGTTAATACTTGATCTCCTAGGATAATTGCTTCTTCAGGTTTTCTATTTAATTTTTGTAAAGCTCTTTTAAATCCAATTGTCAAAGGTTTTTTTGCTCCAGCTACATATTGTAGATTTAATTTTTTACAGAACTCCTCAACACGTTCTTCTGTATTATTAGACACAACAATAATATCGAAACCAGCTTTTTTCATTTTCTTTAGCCATTTGTTCAATTCTTTTGTATCTTTTTTACTATCCCATGATATTAAAGTATTATCTAAATCAGAAATAATAACTTTCTTGTTGTGCATATTCATATACTCAACATCAATAAACTCATACTTTTCTATAAAATCATCTGGTGAAAAATATCTTTTTAGTACCATTTTTCCTCTATCAATAGCCTATTATAAGATAGTAGCTATTTTCTCCCCCATCTTGATTTCTTTATTCTCTAAGTTTTCCTCTAAGATTACATTATCTTTTTCAAACAGTAATACTACTGTTGAACCAAACTCAAAGTACCCTAACTCTTCTCCCTTTTTTACATAAATACTCTCATACGTCGGAATAATAGAATTAACATTTTGAGCTCCGACAGGGATTAATGTATAATTTATTTTTCCATTAAGTCTATACACTTGTCTATAGTTATAACTTAGTATATTATCTCCTAACTCTAGACCAAGATTATTAACTGGATATGAATATTTACCTAAACTATATGCATCCTTTACCTGACTATTCATAGGGAAGTGAATACGGTGATAATTCTTTGGACTTAGATATATTATAATATATGTACCATCTTTATATTTATCTGCTAGCTCACTATCACCGACTAATGTTTGAACATTATACACTTGATTTTTCACAATAAATGTACTATCTTCACTTATAGTTCCCACTTCTGAAATAACTCCATCAGTAGGACTCACTAAAGAATCCTCTTCTTGATCAATTGGTCGAGCATCAGGTCGTAGCTTTCTGATAAAAAATTCATTTAAATTTTTAAAATCATCAATTTCATCTAAAATTTCATCAGTATTAATATCATAAACCTTAGCGAAAGGTTGTATCATTAATCTACTTAAATTAGACTTAGTTAATTTTTTTAGAGCCTGTGAGCTCATATTACCATTTGTTAATTCAACACAAAGTTGAAACATTTTCTTTTTTAACATACCAGTCTCCTTATTGAATATCATGTTATATTTTACTATAAAAGTCGATTAAATACAAATATTGCAAAGGAATCAACTCAAAATTTGAAACAAATTTCACTTTACATAATCAAAGTTTTATTTTTCAATAATTATTGTATTATTTTAGTCCCTCCCTAAGATAATTCATCGTACTTGAATTACATAGTAAGACGTTACTATTATTACTAATGCAGTATTTGTATATCCAAGTGTAACAGAAAATTTTTATCATATATTATTGATTTTAGTAACATAAAATTGTATAATATAATTATAATAATAAAGCAAGGGAGTGAATGACATGACGTTAAATAATAAAGTAAAAGAAAATATTATTTTAACAACTGTCCAAAACGTTTGAACTAAGGGCTATTCTCTGACAAGTGTTCAGGATATCATTAAAAAAGCTAAGGCCCCTAAAGGAAGCGTATATTATTATTTTCCAAAAGGTAAAGATGAAATTTACCTAGAAGCTTTGGATAAAATTAACAGTAATGTTAAAAAAGAATTTAAAACAATTTCTCCGAAATTAGGGACTTTAGAGGTGTATTTAACAAATGTTTTTGATCTTTTTATTTCAAAAGGTAAAGCATGTAAACGAAGTGGTTTTTCATTAACACTACTTGCTATGGAAACTGCTGAACTTTCTCCAATTATCGCTGAAAAATGTAGTGATATATTAGAAAATTGGCGCTTACTTCTTGCTGATGGACTTTTCGATAGAAATTTACCAGAAGATGTTTGCAATCCCGTAAGTGAATGGTTATTCACTAGCATTCAAGGAGCATTAACTGCAAACAGAATACACAAGGATGAAGCATTCCTTTACAATATAAAATCTTCAATTAGATTTGTTTCTACTGCTTCTCCTGAGACACTTAGAGAAATATTCTCTAGATCGGATGAAGACGAAGTTGTCGCATAAATAATAACCTCTCTACTGATATTATTAATTTCGGTAGAGAGGTGTTTCAATTTTAAATTGTATTTATCATTTGCATAGTAAGCGAATTAATCTTTTGACTAAAGAATTTTTTTATAGCAGGATTTATCTCTAATCTATCCAAAGCTAATTCGAAATCTTCTAACCAATACTTTGCTTCTTTTATTGAAATAGGTAATTTCATATGCTTTTTTCTTAAATCTGGTGTAGCAAAGATCGAATGACCTGGTTCACCTAAAAATAATCTAAAAAATTTCTTTTGTTCAATTTTAATTTTTTCAAATCCTTCATTAAATAATAGATTAATTCGATCATCATTAGGAATAATATCATCGTACATATACATTACTAATTGATCAATCTTTTCTTCACCTATTTGCTCATACAGGTTCATAGCTACCTCCATAATTTGTTCATATTTTCTTCACTTTTTGTCCTTATTTATATTAAACTACATAAAAGATTTTTTTGCAATTAAAATACTTTCACAATGCATAAGAATCTAACTTTAGATAATTAAAAAGCGTAAATTAGGTTCACCCTACTCTACGCTTTAATAATACTATTTTAATAATTTTTTAAATGCTTCTACTTTGTCAGTTCTTTCCCAAGTGAATTCTACATCTTCACGTCCAAAATGACCGTAAGCTGCTGTTTTCTTGAAGATTGGTTTTCTTAAGTCTAAAGTTTCGATGATTCCATTTGGTGTTAAACGGAATTCTTCTTTAATAGTTTTAACGATGTCCCCTTCATCTACTTTTGATGTTCCGAATGTTTCTACAAAAATCGATACTGGGTGTGCTACTCCAATTGCATAAGCTAATTGCACTTCTGCTTTATCACAGATTCCACTAGCAACGATATTCTTAGCAATATATCTAGCCATATAAGCTCCTGATCTATCTACTTTAGTCGCATCTTTACCACTGAATGCTCCACCACCGTGACGTGAGAATCCACCGTATGTATCAACGATAATTTTACGTCCTGTAAGCCCAGCATCACCAACTGGTCCACCAATTACGAATCTTCCTGTTGGGTTGATGAAGTACTTAGTATTTTCATCTAATAAATCTTTATCTAAACATGGCTCAATTACGTATTTTTTAATATCAGCATGGATTTGTTCTTGAGTTACATCTGCATCGTGTTGTGTAGAAACTACGATAGTATCAATTCTATTGACTTTGTGGTTCATATCGTATTCGATTGTCACTTGTACTTTTCCATCTGGACCTAAGTATGTTAGAGTTCCATTTTTTCTAATTTCTGCTAATTGTTTTGAAAGTTTTTGACTTAAGTAAATTGGTAGTGGCATATATGTTGGTGTTTCGTTAGTTGCAAATCCAAACATAAGACCTTGGTCTCCTGCTCCTACTTCATTCTCTTCTTTTTGTTGTTTTGTTTCTAATGAATTATCAACTCCAAGTGCGATATCTGGAGATTGTTTATCTAAACCAACAAGTACTGAAATATGATCTCCTGAATATCCTTTGTTAGGATCAGTATATCCAATTTCATTAATTGTATCACGTACGATTTGTTGGAAGTCAACATTTGCTGTTGTTGAAACTTCTCCAACAAGTACTGCTAACCCTGTGTTTACACAAGTTTCACAAGCAACACGTCCGTATGGGTCTTGGTCTAAAATCGCATCTAAAATCGCATCTGACACTTGGTCAGCGATTTTATCTGGGTGTCCTTCTGTAACTGATTCTGATGTAAATAAATATGTTTTGCTCATTTTTTTCTCCTAAAATATTTTTGTCTGATATTAATACAAATCTTTCTAAGTCCTTAATATCTTTAAAATAAAAATTAAAAGACCTTATCTCATAGACAAGGTCTTTATGTATACCTCATCGTTCAAAGTAAACTTTGCTAAGGAAAGCACCTTAATCAATTGATTAGGTTGCTGGAGTTCATCGGGCCTTATCCCTCACTCACTCTTGATAAGTATTTATATTTCTTTTATCAGCATATTAGATTTTAATATACTTTTTCTAATTTGTCAAACGATAAAATAAAAAAATTAATATTCAATATTGTATTTACTTCTTTCTTGGAGAATTTTTCCTTTTAACTTCTCCGATTCTTCTATAAAAATCAGTTCAAATCATCTTATAAACTTGCTTCTCACTTAGCACGCAGAAAGGATATTCAAATTATTGTTCGGTTAGTCTTCTTTTATGATATAATTAACCTGTCGTTGATAATAAATCAAATCCTGCGATAGTAGGAGGTGATAATATACTTTTATGCAAATACTTACTCAAATAGTGCTCAACGTTATGACAAATATAGTTTCATATTATATTTGTAAATGGCTTGACGAAATGCACTCTAATATACAACGATAAGCCTTATTATGTTCATCATAATAAAAACACTAGCATTGTAACGGGTGCTAGTGTTTTACTTTTATGCTTTACTTACTCTTTATAACTATATTCTAAACTAATATCAGCTAATTGTCAAATAAAACTCATGAAAAGATATAGTAAAATTAATATTCAATATTGTATTTACTTCTTTCACTAAGAATTTTTTCTTTTAACTTCTCCGCTTCTTCAATAGGCAGACAATCAATCGATAATTTGCTATATATTCCAGTTACTTGTATATTAGCCAATTTAAACTTATTTAAGATAGGTCCCGTATTTACAGTAACATCTTGAATGGTGTTGTATGGTAAAGTTTTTTTACTCTTGAAAAATACTCCTTCAACTTCCGACACTCCCATATCATCTATCTCATAAGAATAATTTCTAATTACTAAAGGTGGAATAACTAAGGCCACTATTGAATATATTATTAATATCATCAATATACCTAAACCAAGAAATTTATAATTTATTTCAGTTTTAAAATAATCATATACACTTTTACCAATAACTGGTGATAAAAGAACTAGAGCATATATTCCAAAGTGTATTCTTATATATTGTACAGACCTCTGTGGTAAATTACACGATTTTTTTTCAAATATTCTACTCATAACCTACCTCCGAAACTATAAAATCTCTTTCTAATTTTTCTTTGTATCCTCTATCATAATATTTCAACTTAATATCTGAGTTTACTCCAATAGAATTTATTGATATGTGAGCAAGATTTCTTTTACTCATAAAATAGTTAGTTCTACTATTAATTGTTCCTACTTTTTTTACTTTAATAAATTCTGTTATTATTGTCAATTGTCTCATAAATGTGTTCTTAAAATAATGTCTATCATAAGAAAGTTCATTGTATTTCAACATATAGTTTTTCACTAAAATACTATACGAAACCAAGACAAGATATAGAGCAAGCGAACTCAAAAATTTATACTCTAGCTTCAAATCAATATTAGCAAAATATAATATTGCAAACACTATTATCGGTAGTGGGCTACAATTAAATAAGCTCCAACGATACAATGCAATTTTAGCTTTTCGTTGTATTTTTTCACTTTCTAAACTTTCATAGTACTCTAAATCAATACCTAGATTATTTTTTACAAAATTTTGTGCAAAATCATTTTTTACTAGTGGTAAGACATCTATCGTAGATTTTTGCTCACTTAAATCTTCTGATACGTTATTAGTCAAGGTTTCAACAGATAATTTCGTAAGCCCGAAGAAACGATAACGCAAAGGGTATATCAATTTTACACTTTGAATCCTGTCAATATCGATAACTAATGATTTTTTATTTAACAATCCATATTTACATAGTAAATTATTATCTTTTGTCGTAAGGATAAAGTTATAATATTTTACAACCGTATGAATAATTGATGCTATTACTACTAAAATCATAAATATCCCAATTATTATAAATATGGCTGTTATATTTCCCACGACTGACTTAGCATTTTTTTGAAGAAATTCATCAAAATAAGCTTCATTGTCGAAGAGATATTTGAATACATCTCGAATCTTACCATTTAATGCTAATATCAGCCCTAAAGCTGCAAAGAACCTAACCCTAAGTAATCCATAAAATACAAGATCTTTAACAGATAATCTCAGTATTTCTTTTTGAGACTCCTGTATTTTTTCTTCTTGATCTGAAGCTATATCTTCAGATGTATCTTGTTTTGATTCTCTTAGTATATCAATTAAGTTTAATGCGACTTCCTTCTTCAGAGGTTTTATCCTAATTTTACCTCCAACAAGATTAATATCCACCGAAAGCAAATTAAATACTTGGTACAATATGTTAGAACTCATGTCGATTGACTGGATATTTTCAAGATTTATATTTTTTGTTTCTTTATTTATTATTCCTTTTGTGTAAATTAGAGCCCCATCACGTACTTCATAACTTTTTAAGAAATAATCAAATATACCTATTACTATTAGTAAAAGAAATCCTGCTAAAACTAGTAAATAATATTTCAAACTCTGCTCTCTTAATGCAAGCACCATAAAAATACCAAATAATCTAAATCCAGTAATTACAGAATCCATAATAACCATAGGGTGCACTCGATTTTTTTTAATATTCTTCATCTTTATACCTCCTATAATTAAGATTGTTTTCTAGGATAGTTAATAGCAAATTTTCAAGCTGTTCTACATCTTTTTTAGAAACATAAAAGCTTAATTTTTCTGAACCAGTGTTTATACTAACCTTATAAATATTGAACTTTTTCGATAATATATTTTGCTTTATTGTATAATCTAGTATATTCCTAAGTGGTGCTACTTCCTCAAACTTAAAGAATGTATATATTAATGTTGAAGCTAGTTTAAAATGTTCATCTGTAATTTCAAAAAATGTATTGTACTCATACTTATCTCTTAACATTACAACTATTACATGATTTAAAAATACTAACCCTAATATTATCCATAGGATAATATAGATATCTACACCGAACACTTCTTCAAAACCGATAAGTTTAAAAATCACAGAAGCTACCGCAACACATGTTAAACATATTGCCCAAATATTAAAGAAAAAATAATCAACGTATATTCTTCCTATATATTTTCTCATAATATCTCCCCCTATCTGTTATTAACAACCGATAAGATTTAAAGATCTTTCTCTTTCAATCGTAGTCTCATCTCCATGACCTGGATATACTATTTTTGCACCATCAAGCTTAAATAATACATTTCCTAGTGAATTTTTCAAGGCATCATAATCTGATCCATATAAATCATAACGACCAAAACCACTTCTAAATAATGCATCTCCTACAACAATAAACTTACCAAAATCAAACGATACTCCTCCTGGAGAATGTCCTGGTGTTGGTAATACAGTGAAACTTAAACCTGCAATTTCGTATTTTTTATTTTCTTCAAATTCAAATTCTGCAGGATCAGTCATAGGTGGTCTTCTTAAACGGAATAAAGTTGAACCGTTAAAATCCGGATTTTGTAACCAGTCACGTTCATGTCCTGAAATATATACAGGTACTCCGTAGTGTTTTCTGCACTCATCTAATGACATAATGTGATCAAAGTGAGCATGTGTTAATAATATCGCTTCAATTTTTACATTTAATTCATCTACAGCTTTTTGTATTCTATCGAAACCTTCACCTGGATCTACAATAACTCCACGCCCATCTTTATATACTATATAGCAGTTTTCATCTACCATATCCATTACTATTCTTTTAATTTCTGCTTTTGCCATTTTCTCAAAACCTTTCCATAATTATTGTTATCTCTATTTTATCTTATAATTCTTCTATTAACAAGTATTGATTAGTAGTTTTCTTACTTTACTTATACTATCCCCTCTTCACTTGACCTTATTTAATATTTTTTTTATACTGGTATAGTATGATTTTCATAATAACTTAGGAGTGACTCAAAAATCGTGATTTCGGAGAAATCGATTTTATCGAGTCACCCCCACACAGTTTATTAGATATCTAAAAAGCTTTTATAAAGCGAATTTAGATATCAATAAACCACTGCGTCTATGAGTTCTCATATGAATCTTGTTGAATTTTAGGACTTTTGAGAAATCCCTATTAATTTTCTAATAAAAAAGGAGAAACAAAATGAAATTAAATTCATTCGCTAAGTTTTCATTACTTAGTATTTCAATATTATTAATGTCACATCTTGCTATCTCTCCAGTAATTCCGAACTTATATAAATTTTATCATGAGAGCAACCAAAATATAGGTCTGGCTTCTGTTGAGAGTTTAGCTACTATTCCTGCTATGATGATAACAATCTTTGTTCTTCTTAGCAATGGAGTTATTAAGTTTATTGGTAAAAAAAATACCGTTCTTCTTGGACTATTACTAATTTTTATCTTTGGTATTGTACCAGCTTTTACAACAAACTTTAAAGTTGTTTTAATTAGTAGACTTTTCCTTGGAGCTGGTATAGGGTTATTCAACTCACTTTCAATCAGCATGATTAGTGACTTCTTTGATGAAGAACACCGTGGAACTATGATTGGACTTAGAACTGCATTCTTAAATATAGGTAAGGCATTAACTACATTTATTTCTGGATACCTACTAATTTACGGGATTCAATATACATTTTTAGTTTATGCTCTAGCACTTCCTATATTTATAATTTTCCTATTATTTGTACCAAACGCAGAAAATATAAATAATAAAAAAGTTAGCATTAAATTCCATAAAGAAACTATTATCCTAACTCTTTTAACATTTTTAGTAGGAATTTCTTACATGGGAGCAACCATCAAAATCCCTACTCTACTAGCAGAAAAATATCACTACCAACCAGATGTTGCTAGAAATCTATTAACAATTCTTGCTTTAAGTGGTATTCTTTCAGGAGTTATCTTCGGTATTCTCGTTAAGAGATTTAAAAATCTAACTTTACCAATTATGTTAAGTTTCATGACAATTGGAAGTATGTTATTTACTTTAACAAACAATATTGTTATATTCTATATCGCAGCTATCTTTATAGGAATCAGCTTTGTTGGAACGATGTCATTTAACTTCTTCTATATTTCTAATAAGTTAGAAAATAAATTTATAAACTTTGCGACAAGTGTAATTTTAGTAGGTGGTAATATTGGTGTAATTCTAACTCCAGTAGTACTCACAAAAATACCTGAAACTCTACACTTAGAAAAATATACAACACCATTTTTCATAACTACTACACTTATGTTAATTTCTACATTAGTTAGTTATACAGTATTAAGAAATAAAAAATAATATAAACTAAAAGAGACATAACGTATAATTTTTACGTTGTGCCTCTTATTATTAACTATTTAATAATTCTTTATTTTTCTCTAAGAATTCTTTTAATTCTTTATCAGGAACCTGTCTAGCTAATACTAATGTTCTTAATGATACATCATCTAAACGACAAGTAGCAAATACTGTCATATTATCCTCACCAGATATTTTCGTATTCTCTAACCAGTTTCTTGCCCCGTTTTTAAATAAACTTATAAATTCATCTTTTTTATTAGCGGTTGTTGGTATTTGATACAGATTAGTATCTTCGTGAACTACTTTAACCCCTGTTACTTCATAATAGTATTTTCTTTCCGGAGTTTCCATAACTACAACTCTATGACTGTCAAAATAATTTTTTTTAGCAAACCAGTTCATATTATTGAATACTCTTGTATCCAATGTTATTTTCTTCTCCTCAATTCCCGCACGAGCATGTCCAAATACCCATTTCACATCGCTTTGATCTAAACCAGGTTTGTTTTCAAAATCCATAAAAACTGCACCGATAAATGGAGCGGGTTTATTATCAATTCCATACTCTAAATACTTAGAGTTATTTGTTGTTTGTAAAATCGGTTCTTTAAGTGAATCATTACCATCACCAGGAACGTACATATAACCAATAACCTCATTATTTGTTGCTTTTAAGTCTTTAAACTTATTAGCTAAATAATCTTTCTCAGCTTGATCTACTACATATTTATCATTTTTCTTAGGTACTTCCTTAGATTGTGTAGATTCTACTTTTTTCTCAACTCGAACTTGTGGTTCAATGGAATTTTTATTCATGTAAGAATATATTCCAAATACTCCACCAACTACAAATAAAAGCATTAAGACATACTTTACAATTTTACTTAGTAAAGATTTATTATTATTCATAAAAAATATTCCTTTCTAAAAATTTATGTTTACATATCTAAATTCCACATTAGATTATATCATAGTTTTTTTAAAAATTCTTCAATAACAAACCTTTCTTACATAATAAAATTTATAACGAATATCTAAGTATTTCTACTAAAATATAAAATTTAGAATAATCTACATAGAATACAAAAAAAAATCGAACTTTTACTTAGTTCGATCTCTTAATATTATGAAAATGTGCACTTTTAAACTTGTCTTATATTAACAAAATCTGTTGGAGGAACATTATCTTTTCCAAGATCAGGTTGTCCTGCTGTGATTAAAATATAATCTCCCTCTTTTGCTAAACCTGATTCCTTAGCAAATTTTGGTGCTAAGTTTAACATTTCTTCCATAGGAAGTGTTCTTTCTTCAATAAATGTAGTAACACCTCGCGTTAAAGCTAATTTTCTAGCATTTTGTTTTGAAGGTACCACTGCCAAAATTTGAACTTTCGGCTTATACCTTGCGATAAACTTAGCTGTGCTACCAGATTTTGTATAAGTTACAATATTATTTACATCTATAGAATCAAGCAAATATTTAGTCGACAACGAGATCGCGTGCGCAATATCCATCTTGTGGTTTTTATACTCATCTTCATTTCTATCAAATACTCTATCTTGAGTTTCAACATAACTAATAATTTTATCGACAGTTTGTAATGCTTCTTTTGGATAGCTTCCAGTTGCTGTTTCTTCTATCAACATTATTGCATCTACTCCATCAATAACTGCATTCGCTACATCCGAAACCTCTGCACGTGTAGGTCTAGGATTATAAATCATAGAGTGTAACATTTGAGTTGTTAATATTACCTCTACCGTTGCATCGTTAGCTTTTCTAATAATTTCTTTTTGAATACTTGGTAAGTTTTGATATGGTAATTCCATACCAAGTTCATCCCTATTTATCATAATAGAATCCGCAAATTGAATAATTTCATCGATGTTTTCATATGCTTCTTTACAGTCAATTTTTACTATTAATCCAATATCTTTTTTCCCTTGAACTTGCAATATGTCTTTTACTTTTCGGATTTCATCCAGATTACTAACAAATGGACAAGCAACAAAATCAACATCATTTTGACAAGCAAAATGAACATTTTCTTCTTCTATTTTAATTAATTTATATTTACTTTCCGCATAAATATGATCTAAGTCATAAATTATCGCAGTATTTTTACCTAATTTATCTCTTAATTCTTTTATTTTATTAATTCTATCGATAGACTCTTCTGTACTTCCATAATATGTATCAATTAATACAGCGTCCGCACCCCTAGCAACAATCTCCTCTAATATTCCCTCTGTACTATTTCCCAAAGTTGCTATTATTTTTGCCTTTCTAGTCATATATAACTACCTCACCTTTTAAAACGTTTTCTTTTTTCTTAATTATAACACATTGAATTATTATTTTCTAGATACTTTTTAAAGTTTGCCATTTCTCATTATTTATTTTTAATATTAATATTACATAGTATTATTATTTTGAAAATGCTATAGAACACTACAATTCTTAGTATTTCTCTCGCTTCTAAATCACTTTAAATAAGTTTTTTATATTTCTTATTAACAATAAAAAAGAGGCTATACTAACATTTGTATAACCTTTTTCAGTATTATTTTTTATTTATTGGAATTAATAATTCAATGCATTAAATGATTATTTCTTTTTTTGGAGCTACAATACCAGACTCAAGATAATCTAGGAATTCTCCGAATAGATTTTCCATCTCTGCATATGAGTTTAAAGTATTTAATTCTTTTTTAACTTTTGCTCCACCTTTAATACCCTTCATGTAGTATGCAGCGTGTTTTCTCATTTCGTGTACGGCTACTCTTTCAGGTTTAATTTCCATAAGTCTTCTTAAGTGAAGTAGACAAACATCTATTTTTTCTCTTGGGCTTGGTTCTTCTGTTAATTCACCAGTTTCTAGATACTTAACTGTACGATATAGCATCCAAGGATTTCCTAAGGCAGCACGCCCTATCATTACCGCATCACAATTAGTATCATCCAGCATCTTTTTCGCAAGTTCTGGTGAAGTTACATCTCCATTACCAATTACTGGAATCTTTAGTTCTTTTTTCACATCACGAATAACATCCCAGTTAGCTTTACCACTGTACATTTGAACTTTTGTTCTACCATGGATAGCAATAGCACTAGCACCAGCACGCTCTGCATTTCTAGCATTATCCATTATGTAAATATGCTCATCATCCCATCCCATACGCATTTTTACTGTTACAGGCTTAGAAACAGAGTCTACTAGTCTTGCAATTACTTCATATACCTTATCTGGATCAAGAAGTAATTTACTACCAGCATCAACTTTAGTAATTTTCGGTACCGGACATCCCATATTTAAGTCAATAATATCAGCTTCTGTGTTTTTATCAACATACTTCGCCGCTTCTACTAATGTTTCAATCTCCCCACCGAAGATTTGTAAACTTAGTGGACGCTCTCTTGGATCTATATATAGCATATTCATCGTTTTTTTATTATTAAATAAAATAGCTTTATCACTTACCATCTCAGCACAAACTAATCCTGCACCGAATTCTTTTGCTGTTAAACGGAATGCAGCATTACATACACCTGCCATAGGTGCTAAAACAACTCTAT
Organism: Gemella haemolysans; assembly: GCF_001553035.1. Classification (GTDB taxonomy): domain Bacteria; phylum Bacillota; class Bacilli; order Staphylococcales; family Gemellaceae; genus Gemella; species Gemella haemolysans_B. Next base: position 18,854 of record NZ_KQ959961.1, on the reverse strand, counting down.
TTGGAATTTCTACTTCTCTAATTTTAAACATTCTTTATCCTTTCATTTTACAATTTTTCTTTATATACACTTATAGGTTCTGTTATTTTCTCTAATGATTCTTTTATATTTTTTCCAGCTATCTCTATACTATCGTACATTTCTACTAACGGAGCTAAAACAAAGTTTCTATCATGAATATATTTATGTGGAACAATTAATCTATCATCATTAAAAACTAAATCATCAAATGTGATTACATCAATATCAATTATCCTATTGCCCCAGTGTTCCTTACGAACTCGCCCTAATTCAAGTTCTATTTTTTGAATCGTATCTAGTAATTCATATGCTCCTAGCGAAGTTTCTACTTCTATACACATATTTAAGAAGTCTTGATCAGCTACACCACCCCATACAGGTGTTTCATAAATACTGCTCTCTAAAATAATCTTAAGATTATTTTCTTCTATTTTTGCTAAAGCATCTTTTAAATACTGTTCCCTTGGTTCTATATTAGTTCCTAACGCTAGTATAATCATTATAAGTTATAAAACTCCTCACGTGATAGTTTTACTTCTACACCGCATTTTTCAAAATGATATTTTATCGGTGCTCCTGGTTTATTAATTTTTAATTTTATATTTTCTATTTGAGAAAATTCAGTAAAAATATTTTTTAAAATTTCTCCAGCTAATCTTTCAAGCAAATTAAATGTATTAGTCGTAGCAGTTTTCACAACAACTTCTACAATATCAGCATAACTAGTACTATCTGTCATTTCATCACTGAACATAGCTTTCTTATAATTAAGTTCACATTCTATGTCAAAAATAAATTTCTGACCTAATTTATTCTCTTCTTCAAATAATCCATGATTAGCAAATACTTCAAGATTATCGATAAATAACACTGTTCTCATGATTAATACCTCTCAATCATTATTTTGCTTAACTATAAAATTTTATCACATTTCGACTTTTTTCTCTAATGATTATACTTACTTTAACTTATTTTTCACAAAAAATAAGATGACTCAAGAATAGTGATTTATTTAAATCAATTTTCTTGAGTCATCTCTCTAAAAATTATTCAATAATAATTTAGTTATTACGTTTTTTTCTTCCTAAGAAGAATGCCATCATTGCACTGATTCCAGCAAAGACTAATGAACTAGAAGTATCTAATCCAGTTTTTGGTAATACATTTTTCGCTGAAGTAACTTCTTTTGTTTTTGATTTAGGTGCATCGTTATTAGCATCTGTTGCAACTTCTCCTAAGTCTTGAGATGTTAAGTTATCTTTTTTATCCTCTTTGTTTGAAGTACTGCCTTGTTCTGGTTTCACCTCTGGTGATAACGGAGTTGTTGGATTTATCTCTGACAATGCTGGAGTTGTTGGATTTAACCCAGGTGATTCTGGAGCTGCTGGTTTACTAAAGTCGATTTGAACAACTACAGGATCGTGGTCAGAAGCACGTCCATGTTCTTCCATAAATGAAGCATTAATATGCACAGGAGAGAATACTACTTTATCCTTGATATTTTTAGAAATTAAAATATTGTCTAAACTTTGGTTACTTCCACGATAGAAGTATGAATATCTATCTCCTTGTTCATGTTCAGCCATTAAGTTAACAAGTTCATTTCCTACGATTGTTTTTACACTATCTGAGAATTCGAAGTCATTGAAATCCCCTGTAAGAACAAATTTTAAGTTAGGATTTTGACGTAATCCTTCTTTAATGAAAGCATTTAGAATTTTAGCCTCTTCAATACGTTTTGCTTTTGTATTCTCTACAGATGGTTGGTTAGAACCATAGATTGCATCGTCTCCTAATTTTGATTTTAAGTGGTTTGCAATTACTACTATTCTTTCACCTTTAAATTCAAATTCAGCAGCTAATGATTTTCTAACTTTCTCGAAATGAACACTTTTTGGATCAATTCTCGCTGGATTTTTCTCAAGGTGTCCATTTACAAAACGCGCAGCTTCTTCGCTTCCACCTTTTTCTTTTCCAATTAGAGTTACTCTCTTAGGATTATATAAGTAAGCTACCCTAATATTAGCACCTGGTTTACCACCATCTTTTCCATCAACTGGAGCTATTTCTGTGTATTTATAATCTGGTCCACCAAGACTCTTAATTCTTTGAGCTAATTTTTCTCCACTCTTAACTCCATCAACAGTTCCATCATTAACTCCACCATTGTTATCTTGAACTTCGATTAGAGTAATAATATCCGGACTATGAACTTCCTTGATAAATGAATTAGCAATCTTATCAACTTTTTCTTCTGGTGTTTCATCGTGACCATTGTTGTTAGCTGAGAAGTTTTCAATATTGTAAGAAGCAATTGTTAGTTTATCTTCTGAAGGATAAATTTTAGACACTTCACGTTTTAATCCTCCATCTTGAATTGCTGGTACACTAGATGGATCAATTTTATATGTTTTATTTTTATAAGTAACTACCCCAGTAATATTTTCATTAAAGTAATCTTTTGCTTTTGCTACAAATTTATTTCCTACTGTAATAGGTAGTACTTCTGTATTTTGTACACCTGGGCGTAGATTAACTCCACCGATGTTATTAAGTTTTTGACCTTTGTAGTCACCTGGCAATACATAGATATCACCTTTATATTGTGGACCAGTAACTTTTGGTTTTGTTACTTCTACACGCATTCCCTCTAGGCTTTCCCAGTAGTCTAGTGCCTCAGTTTCTGGATTATATTTAGTTGGTGTATTATCCACTATATCTTTTGGCATTTTTTCAGAAATGTTTAATGCTTTCGGTAAGTCTGCTTTTCCTAATTTTGTTATAGTAGCATTAATAATTTGAGTAACAGTTAAACTTCCAGCTGGTTTCTTAAAAGTTTGTCCTGGTCTTACAGAATATTCTTCCATATAACCTTCTTTAACAGTTCCTTGAACTTTTAATAAATCCCCTGATTCTACTTTCTCTTCTGAAGCAACATATACTGCATCAGAAGTTTTTGGATTATTATCTGATACTTTATCTTGAACATAGAATCCTGTTTTATCAGTCTTAGTTACAACAACATTGTTGATTACTACTTCTTTTCCAACTAAAGGACTTTCATGGCTTTCACCTTGTACTTCCCCTATATTTTTTACTTCTTTAGGCGCTGTTACTTGAGCTGCTGATGTAGTTGCTCCAGCCGGTATACCTTCATTTTTATCTGTTGTAGTAGCAGGCGTCACTACTTCTGTTTTAACCTCTGCCGCAGAAACTTCATTTACTTCTGCAGATAAGTAAGTAGCACCTACTCCTCCTAATACTGCACTCGCTAATAATATTGATAATTTGTATTTTTTCACAATATGAACTCCTTGTATATAAGTTTATACTAATTATTTTACTATTAATCTAATTAATAAGCAATATAAATTGTTTGCCTTTACAAAAAAAGGGGCTGACCCAAAAGTCCTAAATTTCAAAAAAATGTGTATGAAAACTCATAGACGCAGTGGTTTATTGATATCTAAATTCGCTTAATAAAAGCTTTTTAGATATCTAATAAACTTTGCGGGGGTGACTCTAAAAAAATCGCGATTTCCGAGAAATCGCGATTTTTGAGTCACTCCCTGAAGATTCTTAAAATCAATAATTAAACTATTTAATTCTTCTCTTTTTCAGTTTTACCAACATAAAAGATAAAATTATTACTCCTACCATTCCTATAAAGATTAACCATGTATTTTCTATTCCTATTTTATCAGTTAGCACTCCATTTACAGACAATAATATTGCTACAATGATAGATTCAAGAGTATAGAATATAGAAACTGTTGTCGTCCTATTCTCATCACTTTTTACCAAATATTTATGCATAAATACATTAACCTGTATGCTCATTAAAGTGAAAAATACAATAAATAGCATAAATAGTATAAACTTAGCATATACATTTTGAATAAAAATAAACATTAATAGCATTCCAAGATTTACAATTACAAAGAAATATAAAATTCGTAATTTCGATAATTTATTTGATAATTTTTCATATATAACACTTCCGAACATCCCACTAACTGATATACCAATCCAAACATAACCGATAATATCAGCATCTAATTTTTCAAATACAGCTTGCCATTGATTTGATGGACCCAGATCCAAAATAGAAGGAATAACAAACAGTATCATAAGAAATACACTACTTTTTACATAAAGTGTTTCTTTTAACGAATTTTTCACCGTAACTATTGAACCTTTTAAATTCTCTATAGATATTTTTTGTGTCTGTTCTAATTTTTGCATAAATAAATATGTAAATAAAAACGAAATAATAAAAACTGACATACTCAATATTATCGACAAACTTTTAAAATAAACATATACATACTTGGCACTTACAAATCCTATTACCGCTGAGAAAAATAGTGAATATAGCGAATTTCTAGAAAGAACTTTATCTATATCTATTTCTTCATTATTTTTATTGTTTACATTGATCAACCAACTTGTTAAAGTTCCAGATTGAAATGATTCTGCAATGGCAGATAATATTGCAGATATGTATAATAATATTAAACTATTGCTAAGCAACAATATTAATCCAACAACCCTAAAAACCACACTTAGCAGAATACTATTTTTTGCTCCGATATTATCAGTGATTGCCCCACACGGAAGCTCAGTCATAAATGAAGCCAACCAAAAAATCGATAAATATAGCCCAACTTCAGTAAAAGAAAAATCTTTCGATAACAGGTAAATATATAAAATCGGATTAAAGAATGATAGTGCTGTTATAGATAAAATACTATACAAATAATAAAACTTTGTATTATTCATCTTTTTCCCCTACTATCTTATACATTTTCCCATAATTATCTCTTTCTAAGAACTTATAATCAACAAGATATCTTCTAATTAGAGAATAATCTGGATAAATCTCCTTAATTGCTTCATTTAATTCTTTCTCAGTAAACTCTAATGATTTTTCCTTTAACATCTGTAAAACTAACTGAAGCACAGATATCTTATTCTTTTCTTTTTTAGGAATTGTCATCAATTTTCCTTCTTTAAAATATTTCACTTTGATTTCTTCCATAAAACCACTTCCTTTCTATTAATAAATTTTAATTTTTTATCTATTATTATACAATAAAAAGAAAAAAATACAAGTATGCAAATAAATCTCTAACATAGTTTAACCTACGTTAGAGATTTATGCAATCTAAATTAGTATTTATTTTTATTGACCTAAGACAAATACGTCTTCTGACTCTTTTTCTTCTTTTTTCGTTCCTTTGCTTAAAAAAGAAACTTTATTAGCAATTACAGACATTTGATAGTGTTTTACTCCATTTTTGTCAGTATAAACATTGTTATTCAAACTACCTACTATATTAAGCAAACTTCCCTTTTCACAATATTTAGCGGTATTTTCTGCAGTTTTACCAAAAGTAGTAAACTCGAAAAATTCTGTATCATAATTTCCATCCTTATTTTTAAAATCAGATTGAACAGCTAATGTTGCTTTAATATAGTTTACTTTCTTATCACTTTCTTTTAGTTCAGGCTTTTTAACTAGTCTTCCTATTAATATTACTTGATTTAACATAATATATCCTCCCTTAAAATAATAATTTAGATTGCTATAAAAACAATTGGAAGACTCTAATTTTATACAATTCTATGTGCCAAATATCTATGATAATTTTATGAATTATTTATGAATTAAAGTTACAAATACTTCTCCATCTTGTAAAAATTCAGCATTAATATAATTATCTCCATCAAAATGAAGTACTTTCCCTGGTTCAACAATATGTACTTCATCATCATTTAAGTACACCTTAACCTCTCCTTTAACACAAGTAAATACTACCAAGGCTTCTGGATGGTTATGTTTCGCTATTAGTTCACCTTGTTTCCCTACTTTTTTTACTAATTTAAATCTGTCATGTTTTTTTAACAATCCCGCTTCTTCAAAAATTATTCCTACACTCATACTAATTCTCCTTATTTTAATTTCATCCCTACAAATAATGTTTTAAAAACGTTCTCTTATCTTTATTATAAAACTTTTTACTATACAAAACAAATAATATCCGTTTAAAATTCTAATCAATTAAAAGGCAGTGACTCTAAAATCATGATTTCTTAAGAAATCACGATTTCGAATCACTACCTGCAGTAGTTTATTAGATATCTAGGAAGTTTTTATAAAGAATTAAAATATCAATAAACTGCTACGTTCTAGAAGAATTCACATATAAACTTTTTAAAAATTTAGGACTTTTAGGGCAATCTTTTCTAAAAATCATTATAAGTATATGTTCCTTCACTCTTATTCTCGCAAGCGAATCGAACAATTTCTTTACCTAATAGACTAACTTCAATTGGTCTGTATTTTTTTGTTCTTCCTTTTAATAATATCTTAAATAACGGCGAAATTTTTATAAATAATTCTTCAAGAAATCTCCCGTCTTCTCTCTTACTAATGAGTAGAGAGGGCTGAAAAATTCTAAGAACTCCTAGATTCAATTCTTTTAATGCATCCTCTAACTCGCCCTTTAATGAATTATAGAAATTTTTTGACTTACTATTCGCTCCTATAGCCGAAACCACATTAAAACTTCTAGTTTTCTCTTCACAAAGTTTAGCAAAATTCACAGTATAGTCAACGTCAATCTTTCTTTGATTTTCTTTTGTTCCTGCAATTTTTATCGTTGTTCCAAGACTAGCAAAAACATCTGCATTTTCTAATATATCCATATCAAAATCTATATTGTCAAAATCTATAATTATCTTTGCCAACCTACTATCATCAGGTAATTTACTGATAGAATTTCTTCCAAGAACATAAATTCTATCATAATATTCACCTCTTAATATCTCATTTACTATTTCTCTACCTACTGCACCAGTGGCGCCAATAATTACCGCTGTATTTTTCATGCTTATACTTCTCTAAAATAATAATGAAATTAAAGCCAAAATTGGTAATCCACCTTGCTTTAAAATGATTTTTTTATCACTTGTTAAACCACCATAAATAGCTACTAAAATAATATAAACTAATAGCATTTCTACGATTTCTTTTTGGTTTTTTGATAAAAATGTCCCATATAGTAATCCTACTCCGATTAAACCATTATATACGCCTTGATTTTTAAATAAAACATTTAAATTAGGTCTTTGAAGTTCCTCCTTATCTATATTAAACACTCTACTTGTAGCATCTGAATCTGTAGCAAAGGTCTCTAAATACATAATATAGAAAAATAGTAGTGCTACTAATACTGTTAAAATTGTTGTTATTATACTCATCTTTATACCTCTTTTTTAAATTAAATTATTATTGAACTTATTAAGTAAAATTACCAACTGTTCAAAATCATCATTGGTAAATTCTGGACCAATAAATTGTCTAACATCAGTTTCTTTAACACACTGATCCACTTTATTTTTGGAATATTGTGTAAGTTCTACAAATACTTCTCTATTATTTTGCTCATTACGACGCTTTGTTATATATTCTCCTTCTTCTAGTATTTTTATATGTCTTGTTATGGCTGCCGCATCTATTTCTAAGCTTTGTGCTATTTGCTTAGGAGTTGCAACCTCAACGTCATATAAATATTTTATGATTTGAAATCTTGTTAAACTTATTTCTAATCTTTTTTCAAAAATATTCGTGACTTTTATTTCTAAAATTTTTAAATCATGTAATAATTTTACATAGTCTTTAACATCCATATTTTTCTCCTCTATTAATTGATAAGTCAATTATTTAAAACTATTGTACTTTATAATAGTTGATTTGTCAATTGTTATATTTTGTAGGATTTATTCCTACAAAAAGTGTAAGGTATTTTCTAAAAGAAAAAAACTTTTTCTATTAGCATTTACAAACGTTTTCTAGTTTTATATAATAATTTTATAAGTTAAATAGTTTAAATAAATATGCGATTTAAAAAATATTAAATTGCTATAAAAACCTATTAAATAAAAGGGTTTATAATAAAAAAAACTATATTAATTTAATATTATATATAATTGAAGTTAAGGAGGAATTCTAAATGTTTTCATTTTTAAAAGCTTCAGCACCTAAACCGAGAATCGACAGTGCTCGTACAGATGCTGAATATAAAAGACTTCGATGGCAAGTATTCTCAGGGGTATTCATTGGATACGCAGCGTACTATCTAATCAGAAAAAACTTCTCACTTGCTATCCCTTATTTAATCGAACAATACGGTTACTCTAAAGCTGACTTAGGGAAAGTTTCACTTGCTCTATCATTAGCTTATGGTTTCAGTAAATTCATCATGGGTAACGTATCAGACAGAAGTAATCCTAAGTACTTTATTACTATTGGTTTAGTTGCTTCTGCCGCAGTCAGCTTAATTTTTGGTCTTGTTCCTGCAGTGCTATCTTCATTAACATTAATGATTTTCTTATCAGCACTTAACGGATGGTTCCAAGGTATGGGTTACCCACCTGGTGCTAAAACAATGACTAACTGGTTCTCAGCTTCTGAGCGTGGTGCTTGGTGGAGTTGGTGGAACGTTTCTCACAACCTTGGAGGTGGATTAATCGGACCTCTTGCACTTGTAGGACTTTCTGTTTTTGGTGCTTGGCAATCATTATTCTACTTACCAGCGACTATTGCTATTATCTTAGCAATTATCATGTTCTACCTAATGAAAGATACTCCAGAATCTGAAGGTTTACCACCTGTAGATGAATGGAAAGGTGAAAAAATTGTAGAAAAAGTTGAATCTGCTCACACATTATCAGCAAAAGATATCTTCTTTAAATACATTATTAACAACAAATTCCTATGGGCTATCGCTGTTGCTAACGTATTCGTATACTTCGTTCGTTACGGAATTATCGACTGGGCTCCAACATACTTAAAAGAAGTAAAACACTTCTCTGTTGACAAACAAAGCTGGGCTTACTTCTTATATGAATATGCTGGTATCTTCGGTATGCTAGCTAGTGGTTACTTAAGTGATAAAGTGTTCAAAGGACACCGTGCTCCTCCAATGTTATTATTCTTAACTGGAGTACTTGTTGCAGTATTCATTTACTGGAAAAACCCTCCAGGTAACCCACTTATCGATAACATCTGTCTAGTAGCTATCGGATTCTTAATCTACGGACCTGTTATGATGATCGGTCTTCAAGCAGCGGACTTAGTTCCACGTGTTGCTACAGGTACAGCTACTGGTCTTACTGGACTATTCGGTTACCTACTTGGATCAGCAAGTGCTGGTTATGTAATGGGTAAACTTGTTGACGTGTTCGGATGGGACGGAGGTTTCTACGCATTAATCATTTCTTGTGTATTAGCATTCGTATTCATCGCATTAACATTATTCAAGAAAACATCTAAACAATTAGAAAACTAGTGAAAAAAAATATCTCTATCAACTAAGATCATTGATCCTCCTTAAATTGATAGAGGTGTTTTTTATAAAGAAAATACGGCTGATTCCTATAATCACCCGTATTTTTCTTTATACTTATTATTATAATATTAAGTTCGACTTTAGATATTCTACTAATTCACTTCTTTTCTTCGTATTAGTTTTTTCCATAAGGCGTTTTTTATACGTATCTACAGTTTTAACACTTAAGAACAATTTTTCTCCAATATCAGTAAGTGTATATCCTTCTACAATATATCTTCCTACTTCTTTTTCTCTTTCGCTAAGTTCTATTTCCTTATCTTCCTTGAATAATTCATAGAAAATTGTCGCGTATTTCTCATTTAGGTATATATCATTTTTAAACATAACTTTATCTATAGCATGGAGTATCTCTTCATGGGCAGTACTCTTTGTTACATAACCCGAAGCACCTAATTTAAAAGCTTTTTTCATATAGGATTTATCTTCATGCATACTTAAAATAATTACTTTTGTATTTATGTTCTTCTCTTTTATTACTTCAAGTATATCATAACCAGTTCCATCAGGTAATGATATATCACATATAAATAAGTCATAAGAGTCATTAGTTATCTTTTCTAAAAATTCTTTTTTACTTGAACAATCATCTATAACACTAAATTCTTCATTATCTTCTAAAAGAACTTTGATACCTATTTTTATCAATTTATGATCATCAATTAATAATATTTTCATCATTTTTCTCCTCTTTTAACATTTCTGTTTTAAATCTGCACATGAGTATAGTAGAGTACTTATCATTTTTAAATAGTTTAAATTCACCAGAAAAATCAAAAATTCTCTCTTGTATACCATAAATTCCTAGTCGTCCTTGTTTTTTCGCTAGTTCCACTCGTTCTTTAGTTAATCCTATTCCATTATCCGCAATAGTTAAAATTATATAATCTGTATTTTCATATAATTTAATTTGGACTTCTGTAGCTCCTGAATGTCGTTTTATATTCGATAATGATTCTTGAATAATACGATAAAGAGTAATATCAAAATTATTATTTTTCCCACCCTCATAGTTGGTATAAAGCTCAACATCTATACCATACAGATTCTTGTAATCTTCTATATATTTACTAATTACTTCTCCTAAGCTAAGTTCAGCACTAGGTGGTCTCAAATTAACAGCTATATTTCTAATATTACTTAAACTATTTTCTATTTCGGACTGAATTAATAATAAGCGATCTTTTTTCTTTTGGTCACTTTCTTTATCTACTAAATTACTTATTAAAAACAGAAGGCTTGCTAAAGATTGACTAACTTCATCATGAAGTTCTCTCGACAGCATCTTTTTCTCTTCCTCTTGAATTCTAAATATTTTATTTAATAGATAGTTATTTAATTTTTTATTCTTTTTATTATTCTCGACCATTTCATTTATAGAACTGACAAGAACATGGAAATCGCGACTGTAATTCTCTTTTTCTATCTTTGTCCTATAATCGCCTTCTCGAATTATCTCATCGGTTACCGAAGTTAAATCTTGCACCGGGCGTTCTATTAATTTTGAAACGTAGTATGCAATAACCAGTAACATAACAAACACTAACATATTTAAAATAAGGATTCTTAAAAACTGACTATATGTCTTTATATAAATATTTTTCGTGTAAAATCCAACTCTAATATAACCAATATTAACATCATCTATGGGTGATACATACTCTAATATTTCCCCTCTTGAACTGTCATATTTCTTAAAGTTATTTAACTGTTCATCATTAAACGTCGCTATTTTCTGAGGAATCTCTTTCAATGTTTTCCCTAAGATATTTTTTTCATTATCAAATACAATAATGTATGCAACTTCATTATTTAATGCTGCACTATGAATTTTTTGATGAATTTCATAAGTATTTTCTGTTTTTATATTTTCTGAAATATTTCCTGACAATTGATAATAAGTTTGAGTAATTCTATCTTTAAGTGCACTTTCCAAAATATCTTTATTATTAACATACGTATAGGCTAATATTACACCTAAATATATAGTATAAATTACAACAAAAAATATAATAATCTTATTTTTTATCTTCAACTTCGCCATATGTTAATCCTCACTTATTAAATTTGGATAATCACTTGCTTTTGTTTCTTCATATTTTTCAATTTGAAGCTGTGATAATGTTCCTTTTATTGTACTATCCTTATCAATAGATAACAAGATTTGTTTAAGCTTATCTTTTTCTTCATAATTTTTATGTGTCACTACTGGCCCAGTTGCAACCTCTGGAAATGTTTGTATTATTTTTATATTATGTGCAGTATCTGGAAAATTATTATAAATATACTGTAATGCCCAGTCATCAACTATTGCTGCCTTAACAGTTCCGTTAACCACTTGATTTATCGATTCTTCATGACTATGAGTAAAATAACTGTTACTAAAAAATTTATTTACTGACATACCATTTTTTTTCAAATAGTCATTCATTGCTAAATACCCAGAATAACTGTAAGTATCTACAAATGCGAAGCTCTGGCTTTTCAAATCTTCAATACTATTTATATTGGAATCTTTTTTTGTTATAACTATGGGATGATAGTATGTTTTCCCCCTATTTGGTCTTGCTAAAAGTTCTAAAGACTCCTTATCTTCATATAACGAATATGCTCCCGTAGATAAGAATGCTACATCTATCTTGTTATTCTTTAATAATACATTTATATCTCTATAACTTTTTTTCTGTATTAATTTTACTTTTTTATTCAATTTCTCTCCGATATAATTAGCTAATTCTTTTTCTAAAATATAACTCTTATTATCACCAGTTACGGAAATCAATCCAATTCTTAAAGTTTCATCATCCTTCGCGCTATTATCAACTGTTTCTGTTACTTCAGAAAAATCTATATACTCTTCTTGTTTATTCTTCAAAACTAAAGGAAGTACAGCGAATAATAATACGGAAAGGAATATTACAAAAAAGCTTATAACTATTCTTTTCATTTTTCTCCAACCTCTAAATTATTTTCTCCAATTTCAAAGACTATATCAATAAATTATTATTTTAAATAATAGAATTAATACTATTTATCTTTTAATAATAGTATAACATTTTATTTTCAATGAAAAAAGTGAAATCATACACTTCTTTCTTATAATCACAATAACTTGATTCATTATATATGATAAACAGAACAAATTTACTATCGACTTCACTAAATTTAGTTATTCTTTAATTTGTAACCTTAAAAAAGAAAAGAGCGATTAAACATCGCTCCTTTCTAAATATACTTGCTAGCCTCTCTTATACTAAGATTAGCCATATTCTCCTTATTTTTCTTAATAAATTCTCTAACCCACTCTGGATTATATTTAGAATAATCTCGAAGTGCCCAACCTATAGCCTTATTAATGAAAAATTCACTATCACCTAGGTTGTTTACTAAAATTTCATCTAAAACTTGTTTATCTACTTTGTCTTTAAGAGACAGTTGGTATAAAATAGCTACTCGTCTTAACCAAATATTACTATCCTTACTCCACTCAAGCATTATTTGATCATACTCTTCGATACGAATAATTAAACTTCCTACAACTTTAGCAAGTAAATCAACAGTATCCCACCATGATTTTGTCACGATTAGATATTTTAACCTTGAAATATCTTCTCTTTTTAAAAATTTCTGCATTGCCTTTAAATAATAAACAACTGCATACTGAAATTCTCTCTCCTCTTTATTCCAACAATTCTCAACAAAATCCCAATCGATGGTTTTAGTCTTCCTTGCATCTGGAAAATATTTTTTATAGATTTCCGTTCTAGTTGCACCACGTACACCTAAAAATCTAAACTTATCTTGCATATACTTTGACATTGATTCTGCAAGAAGTTCATTACGATTTTCTTCAAGGTCAGTTATTAAATCTAATAATTTCATAATTTATAGAAATTCTTATCTGTTATTTTCTAAACTTGCTTTAATGAATCCAGCGAATAATGGGTGTGCTTTTTCTGGACGTGATTTAAACTCTGGGTGGAATTGACCAGCTACAAACCATGGGTGTTCAGGAATTTCCACGATTTCAACTAATTTACCATCTGGACTAACTCCTGATAATACCATTCCTTTTTGAGTTAAACGCTCACGATAGAAGTTATTGAATTCATATCTGTGACGGTGACGCTCAGTAATATTGATTTCTCCATATTCTTTGTGAGCTACAGATCCTTCTGTTAATGTACATGGGTAACTTCCTAAACGTAAAGTTCCTCCCATTTCTACAACATTTTCTTGATCTGCTAATAAGTTAATAATTGGGTATGGCGTATTTGGATCTAATTCTGATGAGTGTGCTCCAGTTAAACCACACACGTTACGTGCAAACTCAACAGCAGCAAGTTGCATACCTAAACAAATACCGAAGAATGGTACTTTGTTTTCACGTGCGTATTTAATAGTAGTAATTTTACCTTCAACTCCACGATCACCAAAGCCACCTGGTACAAGGATTCCGTCTGCATCTTTAAGATACTCATGAACATTTTCTTCTGTAATATCTTCAGATTGAATCCAATCAATTTTCACTTTAGCATTGTGTTTATATCCTGCATGTTTTAAAGATTCTACAACTGAGATGTAAGCATCGTGAAGTTCTACATATTTACCTACTAATGCGATTCTCACATCTTCTTTTAAGTTATCTACTCTATCAACTAACGCTAACCATTCAGTCATATCCGCTTCTGGTGCAGTTAATCCGAAGTGTTTTAAGACGATATCGTCGATTTTTTGAGCTTTAAGATTTACTGGTAATTGATATAAGTTGCTTACATCACGACTCTCAATAACGTTTTGTTTCGGAATATCACAGAATAATGAAATCTTCGCACGTAATTCATCGTTTAAAGCAAGTTCATTTCTAACTACGATAATATCTGGTTGAATACCTAAACCACGTAGTTCTTTAACAGATTGTTGTGTCGGTTTAGTTTTCATCTCTCCTGCTGCTTTAATGTACGGTAATAATGTACAGTGAATAAAACATACATTATCACGTCCTAAATCGCTACGGATTTGACGGATTGCTTCTAAAAATGGTAAAGATTCAATATCTCCTGTTGTTCCACCAATTTCTGTAATAACAACATCAGCATCACTAGATTCTCCAGCTAGCAATACTCGTGATTTAATTTCATTTGTTACGTGAGGAATTACTTGAACTGTTCCTCCTAAATAATCTCCACGACGTTCTTTTTCTATAATTGAAGAATAAACACGTCCCGCAGTTACGTTAGAATATTGTCCTAAGTTAACATCGATAAATCTTTCATAGTGCCCTAGGTCTAAGTCAGTCTCAGCTCCATCTTCTGTAACGAAAACTTCTCCGTGTTGGTATGGACTCATTGTTCCTGGGTCAACGTTTAAATATGGATCAAATTTTTGTAATGTTACTTTTAATCCTCTATTTTTTAATACACGACCTACTGATGCCGCTACAATACCTTTTCCTAATGATGATACTACTCCACCTGTTACAAAAATATACTTTGTCATTGTGTTCTCCTTCTATTAAAAATAATAAACCCCCTACGAAAATATCGCAGGGGGTGGTTTCTTAAATCACTCTTTAAGAGTGCCCGTATATTATTCTAGCATAACGCTAAATTTTTAGCAACTAAAATAATTCGATATATTAAATTTTTCTTTTAGTATTTATTAAAAGAATTTAAATGAACTAAATGGATAGTATCTTAAGCTTACTTTCCCAATCATTGCTTCTTTCTTAACAAATCCAAATACACGACTATCTGTACTGTGTTGTCTGTTATCTCCTAATACGAAATACGTACCTTCAGGAACAGTTTTAGATTTTGTACTACTTAAAAATTCAATATTAAAATCTGGTGTGAATGGTGCAGTTCCAGAAGCTTTAGCTTCTTTAATTTTTTGAGCTAAGTATGGCTCTTCAACTTTCTGACCATTCACATATAGTACATCGTTTCTGTATTCTATAGTGTCTCCAGGAACTCCGATTATACGTTTAATATAATCATCAGTTTCATTTGCATGGAATACAACTTCATCTCCACGCTCATAATTTTTGCTGAATTTATTAACAAAAACTTTATCGTTATCAGCAAATGTATAATCCATCGAATGTCCTTTTACAGTAAAAGGCGCGATAAGATATGTGCTTATAAGCAGATAAATAGCAATAGAAACTACTACAACTATTATCCATTCCATAATTTCTCTTAAAATTTTCACTGGTATATCCCTCTTTTATTTTATTTATGTTTAATAATTCTACCATATATTAATAGAAAAATCAAAAATATTTTCTATTAATATATTAGAAATGTAGATTTTACGTCAATTCAAATATTTTTATTAACCTTTTTGAAATGAAAATGACAATATTTATGTAGATTATTTTCATTGATTATTCATTTTCTTTAATTTTCTCATGAAAATCTTATTATGGAAATCTTATTTTTGTAAGCTCTTTTATTGTTTTTTTTTATACGTGTGATATAATTATTTATACGGGAGTCTGTGAACAGTCTGAGAGGGAATATAAATATTTCGACCGCGCCTGATCTAGGTAATGCTAGCGTAGGCACACCTAGCTTAAAGACAAACTTAGACCCCCCTTATATTGTAAGGAGGTTTTTTATTTTGATAAATTGCAGTATTGCATTACAAATTCTTCCTCTTGATAATCATGATGGAAGATTAAAGACTATAGATAAAGTTATCTATTTTCTACAAAATAAGCATTCAAATGTAATTATTACTCCATTCGAAACTGTAATTGAAGGTGAATTCAACGAACTAATGGATACACTTAAAGAATGCTTTGTCCTAGCGGGTGAGGACAGTAAAAATATTTTTGCAAATGTGAAAATTAACTATGGAGATGTTTTAACTATAAATGAGAAAATTGACAAATTTAATCAATAAATATGCAGCAACTATTTCTATGTTGTGCTTAGTGGTTATTTGGCAAGGAGCTGGTAATCTCGGTTTACTTCCAAAATATATCATACCTACACCAGTTGAAATAGTTAAAGCTTTTATAAAAAACTACGAACTATTAATATTTCACAGCAAAATCACCCTACTCGAAGCTATTATAGGTCTATTCCTAGGGATAGTTATAGCATGGCTTCTTGCTTTAATTATGGATAGCATACCAATATTTAACAAGTCTATCTATCCACTTCTTGTACTGACTCAAACCATACCAACTATTGCAATAGCGCCTATACTTGTGCTTTGGTTGGGCTATGGACTTACACCAAAAATTGTATTAATTGTTTTAACAACAACATTCCCAATTGTTGTAAGTATTCTAGATGGTTTTAGAAACTGTGATAAAGACATGATTACTTTATTACAACTAATGAATGCTAGTAAATTACAAATACTTTGGCATGTGAAAATCCCAACAAGTCTAAGCTACTTCTATGCTGGACTTAGAGTTAGTGTATCTTATGCCTTTATAGCAGCTGTGGTTGCTGAATGGCTTGGTGGATTTGAGGGGCTTGGAGTTTACATGATTAAGGCAAAAAAATTATTTGAATACGATACTATGTTTGCAATCATAATATTAGTATCTGTTATCAGTTTATTAAGTATCGAACTTGTTAAACTAAGTGAGAAAAAATTTATTAAATGGAAATACATAGGAGAAAATCATGAAAAAGATATTAACTAGCGTTTTTGCTTTTATCTTAGCAATCTCATTAACTGCATGTAGTACAGTTAATAAAAATGCAGAGAAAAAAGAACTTAAAAAAGTAGATTTCGTACTTGACTGGGCGATTAACACAAACCACACTGGTCTATATGTAGCAAAAGAAAAAGGATACTTTGCTGAAGAAGGTATTGACCTAGACATTAAACCAGCGCCTGAAGATAGTACTTCTGACCTAATTATTAATAATAAAGCACCTTTTGGTATTTATTACCAAGACTCAATGGCTAACAAACTTTCTAAAGGTGCAGGAATTACTGCTGTAGCTGCAATTATCGAACACAACACTTCTGGTATCATTTCACTTAAGAAAAACAACATTAAAGAACCAAAAGATCTTGAAGGTAAAAAGTACGGAACTTGGAATGATCCAGTAGAATTAGCAATGGTTAAATCATTAATTCAAAAACAAGGTGGAGATGCTAATAAATTAAATCTAGCTCCAAATACAGATACAAACTCTGTTACACCTCTAGAAAATGGTCTTTTCGATGCAGCTTGGATCTACTATGCATGGGATGGAAAATTAGCTGAAAACATGAAATTAGATATTAACTACTTCTATCTAAAAGATTTCAATAAAGACTTAGACTACTACTCTCCAGTAATTATTGCTAATAACGATTACTTAAAAGAAAATAAAGAAGAAGCTAAAAAAGTTCTTAGAGCTATTAAGAAAGGATATGTCTACGCTATAGAACATCCTGAAGAAGCTGCAGAGATTTTAATTAAAAATGCTCCTGAATTGAAAGATAAAAAAGATTTCATCCTTGAATCTCAAAAATATCTATCTAAACAATATGCATCAAACAAAGACCACTGGGGTGAATTCGATGCTAACAGATGGAATGCATTCTACCGTTGGATTAACGAAAATAAAATCACAAAACAACCTCTTGCAGAAAACACTGGATTCAGCAATGACTATATAAAATAATGAATATATTATCAATAAAAAACTTATCTTTCAATTATCCTAACAATAAAATACTAAAAGATATAAACATTCATGTCGATAAAGGTGAAGTCGTATCTATACTTGGTGGAAGTGGTGTTGGTAAAACTACACTTTTCAATATTATCGCAGGAATTAATCCTCTTCAAAGTGGAGAAATCTCTATAAAAGGTAACACAGACTATAAAGGTCGCGTAAGTTACATGCTTCAAAAAGACTTATTATTAGAACATAAGACTATTATTCAAAATATTATACTTCCCCTTTTAATAAGAAAAATTAATAAAAAAGAAGCAGAAGAAGAAGCAATTAAAAACCTAAAATTATTTAACCTTTACGAGTACAAAGATAAATATCCTAGTGAATTAAGTGGAGGTATGCGTCAAAGGGTTGCACTACTTCGTACATATATGTTTAAAGAAGAACTATTCTTACTAGACGAACCTTTCAGTGCACTTGATGCTATAACTAAAATATCACTACACTCTTGGTATCTTGAAATCAAGAATAAACTTGATATAACTACTCTACTAATAACCCATGATATTGACGAGGCTATAGATCTAAGCGATAGAATTTATATCATTAAAAATAAACCTGGTGAAATTGTGTCTGAAATAAAAATAAATCTTGATGAAAATAATCAAGATGAACAAAAACTAAAATATAAAAAAGAGATACTAAATATACTTGGATTATAATAATACACCCTAGCGTGAATTTTCGGTTCTTTGTCAAATTCGGTTGATTTAGAAAA
>NZ_KQ959960.1 GCF_001553035.1 Gemella haemolysans | reverse complement strand
AGATGCCCCTGTTAATGAAGTTCCTGAATTCACTGGTGGAGTAAACGATACAACACCTCCAACTGTTCCTGATAAACCAGAAGGAGAAACTCCAAAACCAACAAAACCTGAAACATCTAACGGAGATTCACTTGTACAACCAGAAATTCCAGAATTCAAAGGTGGTGTTAACGCTGTTGAGGCTGCTGTTAATGAAATTCCTACATTCGGAGCTAAACAACCCGAAATCAAGAAAATATTAGATGAACTTGTTAACATAAAAAATCAAATAAAAGATAGTGAAGAAAACGGTGCTGAAGGCTATTATATCAATGGATTAAAAGACAGATTTGAAGACTTAGAAAAAGAATTCAACTTACTAACTCAAAATCTTTCTGCAGTAAATGAAGTGCCAGAATATACAGGTCCTGTTACCCCAGAACCTCAATCCCACTTAGAGGGAACTGCTCCTGGTAGTGGTCAAGGCGGAACTGCTGGTGAAATAGTAGATCCTAATCAAAACCTTGGATCAGTTGGTGGAGCTTCAGCTACTCAAGACGTAGATTTCGGACAAACACCTGCTGTTACTCAGCTATCTGCAAAACCTGAAGAAGCTAAACCTGCAAAAGCTAAATCTAAAGCGTTAGCAAGCACAGGTATGAATTCTTCTAGCACTACTGCATTAGGATTAAGCTTAATCTGTCTTGTTGGACTTGTAGTCAGACGTAAACTTTTAAAATAATCAATTAGTATATAAAAAACTTTAAAGGAAGTAACTCAAAAATTACGATTTTGAAAAAACAAGATTTTGGTAAATTCCCAAAGTAAGTTCCAATAAGAAATTAAAGTGGAAGTTACCTTGGGAAAAAAGGAAAATAACAATAAAAATATTCCCAAGGTAAGTTCCGGTATAAAGCAAGGAAACTTTACTTTGGGAGTTTTTTTAAAGGAATCAAAATAAAAAAAGAGGAATTATACTTATTAAAAATTAGTTTCAAGTTAAATTCCAGTTTTTTATTTGAACTGGAATTTACTTTGGGAATTAATATTTGAAAATAGCCTACTATAAAAAAACTCCTATTTATTGAATTTTTATCAGTTTTGTTGTAAAATTGTATTTGCTTATGGAAAAATAATAAGGAAATTTTTTATTTTATAAAGACAACTTAGGAGATATAATAATGAGTAAATATCATTTTATAGGTATTAAAGGATCCGGTATGAGCTCACTTGCACAAATTGCTTACGATATGGGGCATGAAGTACAAGGTTCAGACGAAGAAACATACTTTTTTACACAAGAAAAATTAGAACAAAGAAACATCCCAATGTTTAGCTATGGGGTAGAAAATATCAAAGAAGGATATGATGTAATTTTAGGTAACGCATTCGATGAAACACATGCTGAGTATAGACGTGCTAAAGAATTAGGTTTAAAAACTTACACTTATTCTCAATTTTTAGGAAAATTACTTTCTGAAATTCCATCAATTGCAGTAACTGGAGCACATGGGAAAACAACCACAACTACAATGGTTAGTAACATCTTTAAACACAACCACATTACATCATACCTAATTGGGGATGGTACTGGACACGGTGAAAAACATTCTGAATTTATGATAGCTGAAGCATGTGAATATTACAGACATTTTCTTGCATATCACCCAAATTATGCTATCGTTACTAATATCGACTTTGATCATCCTGATTATTTTAATGATGAACACGATATGTTTGATGCATTTCAAAGTTTCGTAAATCAAGTAAAAGATACTGTGGTAATTTGTGGAGATGATCGTTTAGCTTCTCAGCTTAAACCAACTACTGCAAAAACAATTAAGTATGGTTTCAACGAAGGAAATGATTACCAAATAAAAAATATTCAAACTACATCAGAACATAGTAAATTCGACGTTTATAAAAATTCTGAATTACTTGGAACATTTACTATGGCAGTATTTGGATTACACGATATTTCTAATGCTACATCAGCTATAGCTTTAGCTGATATCAATGGTATTAGTGTTGAAAAAATTCAAGAATCACTTGATCAATACAAACCCGCTGAAAGAAGATTTAGCGAACACAAAATCGGAAATAATGTAATTGTAGACGACTATGCTCACCATCCAAGTGAAATTAAAGCAACTATCGACAGTGCACGTAGAAAATACGAGGGCAAAGAAGTTATCGCTATTTTCCAACCTCATACTTATACACGTACAGCTAAATTCTTAAATGAATTTGCTGAAAGTTTAGAAACTGCAGATAAAGTATTCCTTTGTCCAATCTTCGCTTCAGTGCGTGAGAAAGAAAAAATTGTTGGAATCGAAGATTTACAAAAAGTGACTAAAGATGCTCAAATAATAAATAGTGAAAATGATTTTGATAAACTTAACTTTGATAATAGTGTATTCCTATTTATGGGAGCTGGTAATATTAATAAACTTTGTCATAAATTTATCGAACACAAATCAAAATAATTTAGTTGTATTATAATCAATATTAAAATATAATTGATTATACGGACTTATAAAGGAGGAAACATTATGTTAGATATAAACTGGTTAATTTTAGCTTATGCTGGAATCTTTTTAGCGGGAGTAGGAGTCTTAATCCTATGCATAAGCGCAGCGATCACACTTGGAACTGTTAGAAAATCATTAACTGTTGCTACTGAATGTGTAGAAGACGTAACAAACATTGCAGAAGATGCACTAAATCTTGCTAAAGACCTTAATGAAACAGTTAAAAAGGTTGAAGGTAATTTAGAGCCGATTATGGCAGAAACTAATATTTTATTGCAAAACACAAACATCTTAGCTGAAGACTTACAAGTTAAATCTGAAAAACTAGATCCACTATTTAATTCTGCTGAAGGATTAGCAACATCTATCAATGGTTTACAATCATCTGTAGATAATATGAAATCTAACGTTACTGGGTTCAAGAAAAATACAGATCAAAAAATCGAAAATCTTTCTGAAAAAGTAGAAGAAAATAAAGCTAAAGCTTCTAATCTACTTAACAAATTCTTAAAGAAAGATAAAGTTGAAGAAGAAAAATAATATTTAAATTGGAATAAAATAATAATTCAAAATAACAAAAATTAAAAAATATTTTATATCAAGTATTCTTTAAAAAGTATTTTATAATCTGTTATAAAATTTAGAGGAGCAACACAAAATCATTAATTTGTGTTGCTCCTCCTTTGTTACTAGCGAAATCTTATCTATTATCTCTTAATTTTATATTTATCTCACTTATACTATTTTTAATACTAAAATATCGAACTATTCCTATTAAAATATAAACCACAGTAGTTGTAATCAGCATTAAAGTTAAAGTAGTAAAGCTACTAAACCATTTCAAATAATAACCCGCTAACACAAGTGGTAACATAATAAGAAAATAATGAGATACAAATACTATTACTATATTATCATTTAACTTACTTTGAAATACTTTACCAGCTAATCCTTGTAATATACCTAAAATAGCGTATACTAAGGTTTGAATTAATACTGCCATATTTAAATTATCAAAACTCTGGATATACAATGGCATACCAGGATAAAACTGACCACA
This sequence comes from Gemella haemolysans, assembly GCF_001553035.1. GTDB lineage: Bacteria > Bacillota > Bacilli > Staphylococcales > Gemellaceae > Gemella > Gemella haemolysans_B. The sequence goes on along the minus strand of NZ_KQ959960.1, from coordinate 1,331 downwards.
CAAAATACCGAATATTAGATTAATAACATTCCCTGCTCCTATCCCTAACAACATAAATATTACAATTTTTTGAAATAATTTCATTTTAATACCTCCTATAATCCTAATTTCATCTTAAATTCTTTTAACATTCTACGTGATACATAACTTATATCCGAATTTTTATAACTTATAACTATTGTTCCTCTCAATCCTAAATCTAAGCTATGAATATATTTAACATTAGCTATTTCACTTTGAGATATTTTTATAAAATCCTTAGTTAATGTATTTTGCACTTCATATAATTTTTTTCTCACAATAAATCTACCTTCAACTGTGACTACATATACTTTTCTATCTTCAACATATACCCTTATAATATCCTCCGTATTTAATAAACGTACTTTCCCATCTAAAACTCCTATAAAGTAATCTTCCTTATTTTCTATATAATTCACTAAATTTTGAATCTCATCATTCACTTTATTTGTTGATATAGTAACTATTGTTTCTCCAAATTTCTTATCTATATTTAATTCAACTTTCATATCTTTAGCTCCTTTCATATATTTAATTCAACTTTCATATCTTTAGCTCCTTTCATAATTATATTTTATATAATAAATATTTAAAAATCTATAGATAATGCATATTCGGTTAGTTATCTTGTTTATTCGGTAGATTATATACTAATTACAAATACAGTATATTTTACTTACGAATACATATATTGTTATAAAAAACTATAAACAATTTATAAAAAATATACCTAAATAATGTGACAATTAAGATGAGAATGCGCTTTCTTAGATTATTTTAAAAAATTATAATCTTTATACTTGATTTTATTTCAATTTTGATATATTATACTCAAGTATGAAATTTTGAAAGGAGATTATTTTTTTATGTTAAACGAATTTAAAAAATTTGCATTTAAAGGTAACGTATTAGACCTAGCTATCGGGGTTATCATGGGGGCTGCTTTCGGTAAAATCGTTAGTTCATTAGTAACTGACATTATGATGCCACTTATCGCTCTTATATTCCCAGCTAAACCAGACTTCACAAACTTAGCTTGGGAAGGTATCAAATACGGTAACTTCATCCAAATCACTATCGACTTCTTAATTACTGCTATCGCAATCTTCATTTTCGTTAAAGCTATCAATACAGCTAAAGATAAGATGTCTAAAGAAGAAGAAACTGAAGAAAAAGCACCAGAAGTTGATGCTAAAGAAGAACTTCTTAAAGAAATCCGTGATTTATTAAAAAAATAATAAATTAAAATTTTAGGATCTGACAATGTCGGATCTTTTCTTTTGGGTCTATAATAAATACGGTTGATAATA
>NZ_KQ959959.1:20015-46570 GCF_001553035.1 Gemella haemolysans | reverse complement strand
TCGTCTGGTTTCACTGGTGTGAAGTCTTGGTTGACTGATGTGAAGTCTTTTGGTTGTGCCGTTACAGTAGTTGGTTCTGATGGATGACTATCACCTTTTGTAGCTGTAGCTGTTACCTGACTTCTATCTTTAACCCCCTCAGCTGGAATTAACAACGTTCCTGTTCTTGAATCAACAGTTACACCTGCTGGCTTATCTGATGAACTCCATGTTCCATTTTTAGCCTTAACTACGGTTACAGTTTTATTTTGTTCTTTCTCATCAGTGTAATTAACCGTAACTTTATCTGCATCCCCTGTTGGTGTCACTGTTACAGTTCCGTCTTTTGGTGCAGTTGCCGTTGGTGGTGTTGGTTTAGAATCACGCACTTTGAAGACTTTAGAAGCATCTAATCTATCTGTACTATCGTCTTTATAGGTCACAATCACATTATTGCCATTAACTGTTACAGACTTAATTTTATCACTAAAGGTTGGATTAGCTTGTTTTACAGCATTCTCAATTTGAGTCGCATCTGCATTGTCTAGTAATAACGGTGTGCTTGGGGCCTGCGCATCATATTTAAATGTTTGAGGCTTCCATACAAATCGAATGCGTCCAGGAGCTCCTACATCATTAGCATGACCTACATGCTCATAGTTGGTATTTCCACTTGGATCTTCTGCAAATAAATATCGTGAAATTTGCCCACTTTGTTCGTTAAATTCACCCTTAGGAATCTCACCAGTTACCTTAAGAATAGCTGGAGAATTTTGGCTTGCTGGTGTATCAGTGTGAATTTTAGTAGCGCTCAAGTAAAGTGCTGATCGAGTTTTCCCGTTCAAGTATGAATCTTCTGTACCTAGCCCCTGTCTATTATCAGCAGCAAACGCTAGATGCAATTTAGAAATCTTGCCAGAATTATCCCAAGCTTTTAATGTAATATCATTATTCTCTCCAGAATAAACATAAATTTCTTGTCTAGCTGGATTATCATAAGGAATTTCAACTGTTGGTTTAATCTTATCATTTGATTCAACTAATTTATCTCCTGATATTTGATGTGATATTCTTGATTTAGGATCAGTTACAGTGGCAGTACCATTAGTTGATACCTGTACTTCTTTACCAGGATTAGCATCTGAAACTTTTTTCTTAACCTGATTAACCTCATCCGGTGTTAAAGAAGTTACTTTTGTAACTGGTGTCTTAGAAGGAACTTTTGGTATGAAATCTTGGAAAGTAGCAACTTTAGCATCACTTGGTTGTGATATATTTCCTGCTTCATCTGTTGCTTTAGCTGTAACATTACCTTTCGGAATTTCCTTAGTCGGATCGATAAACGCTTTACCTCTTGCGTTAGCAACACCGTGACCTAGTTCTTGATCTCCGTGGTCATAAACAACAACTGAAGCACCTGGTTCTGTATCTACTTCGATTTGAGTTCTAGTTCCAGCTTTATCAGTCAAGTTAGTTGGAATCGTTGGCTTACCTGGAGCTACATTATCTAGAACAACATTACCAGTTAATTTTGCATTACCTTTTTGAATAGAACCTCTTCCTTGATGATCATAGTCAATATCTCCATTACTACCTACAGTAACTTCTGATTTATTAATACCTGGATTTGCCTTTTCATACGCTGTTTTAACCCTTTCTTTGTCTGCTGGAGTTAAACGATTAATATCTTTTACAGGTACTTTTTCTCCTCTATTATGTAGTACATATTGATTAGCTTCACCTGATGATCTTATTCCTGAAGCTACCGTAATATCTTTATTTTCTGCAGTAGCTTGAATTCTATCTAGTGTTTCAAATCTTGTACCTGATGGCAATTCAAATGTTACACTTCCATTTGAATTTGGTGAAATTCGTACATTCGCAGCATTTTCTAACGTCTTATAACGACCAGAACCTTCTTTTTCAATTTTAACTTTTTTCCCTTGAATAACTGCAGAGATAATATCTGCTCTACCTTGAGGAGTAATAGTTACGCTTGTTGAACCATGATTAGGTTGCTGAATAACTAAGTTTTGTGGAGCGGGTACTGTAGCTTGTTTTGCAACACTTGCATCTGTTGTATTATCACGATTATCAGTTGCTTTTGCTGTTACATTTCCATTTGGAATCGGTCTTGTAGGATTAATAGTAACTCGACCATTTCCATCTGCCGTACCTTCTCCCAATTCATGCCCTGAGTGATCATAAAGTTTTACTTTAGAACCTGGATCTGCTGATACAGTTATAGGTGTTTGAGTATCCGCCTTATCAACTAGTGATGTTTCTATTACCGGACGTTTTTGAATAGTATATGATGAAGCTACTTTGTCCACTGACTTATCAGGATAAGTAATAGTAACATTCCCTTTTTCATCTACTGAATAAGTAGCCTGATCTAATAACGCTCTGTATGCTGCATCTGTATATGTTCTATTGTTTTTCTCTTTAATCGCCGCAATGATTTTCTCTTTTTCTGGAGTACTTACAGCATTTGGATTTTCTACTGTAATTTTTTTATCAATAGAAATATCATATTTCTTCGCTACTTCAAGGACGGTAATATCCAACTGTACAGTTTTAGTTTCTGATGGATTTTCTCTACTAACTCGTCCCGCTCTTGCTTTCCCTGTAACAGCATAAAGAAAACCGTTGGTTCCTAGAGGTTGATCCATAGCTATCGTTCCCCTAGTGTAAGCTGTCATAACCTTTGTTTTATCATCACCTGCTGATGTTCTAAATTGTCCTGTATGCACAATTCCTTTAAATGAATACGGATCATTTGCTATCCAGAACTTCTCAATAGCGTTAGATGCTGCTGTAATCGTAACGTCAATAGCATCACCACGATAAGCTACTATATTCGTTTTGTTAATTAAGATTTGAGTGTTCGTTGATTTATCTGGTTTTTTGTGATCGCTTGGTCCTACGCTTGGTACTGTTCTCGTAACATTCACAGGGGCACTTTTCGCTGATTCTTTCCCTCCAGATGGAGTTGAAGTCGCTCTAATTTTCCCTTCAGGTAAACTATTTCTAGGATGTACCGTTGCATATCCATCATTTCCCGCTACTGCTTCACCTATTAGTACATCATTATTATCATAAAGTTTAACAGTAGAACCTACTGGTGCTTTTACTCTTACTTCCGCAGGTATACTTGCTTTACCTGTTAAGTCACTCTCGATATGAGCTCCAGATGTTAATGGAGCCTCTACTACATTGACAGGTTTCCATCCCTCAAGACTTCCATACCCGCCTTCTTTCATATTTGAAACAACAGATGTTTGAGAGCCAACTTTCATATCACTATTCAATTTAAGATTAATAATAGAATAAAACTTATTACTTGTATTATCAACTGAAGTAACAGTAGCTAAATTGCGTTTTTCAGGAAGAACTTGCCAAGCTTGGTTAATCGCAGTACGTCTAATCCCAATTTCATGTTCTTGATTATTTGTATCCGTGTATCTTAAATAAGCCATCCCTGCATCATGTGGTACATATAATTTAAGATCACGTTGATTTGAAACCAATTCATTGGTATGTCCTGGTGAATAAGCAAGCCATGAGCGTCCCAATGAAACATCTACGTTAGTAGGTTCACTTTCATTCCCTCCAACAGTTTGAGTTACTGTTATTTTATCTTTCGGTACAAGTTGATCACCAGTATCTGATAAATTACTATTTAAACCAGCATCTAATGTCACAACCCAATGCCCGCTTGAATTAACTGTTGTTGTTTTAAAAGTATTTCCATTTCTCTTAACAGAGATAGTTGCTCCTGGTTTCCCAGTTCCTGATAATTGATTGTCTGTTGACGGTACAGTCTGCATACGTACAGTATCGTTGGTTTGAGTATATGGATGATCAACCTTAGGTGACTCCGCTGCATTAACTTTTATTCCCACTGCCGGGAAGTCTGAAGTTCTATCATCAATTAAAGTATGATTAACACCATTTAAAACTCTGTCTTCTAGAGTTACTCTAACAATAGCCGTACCAAATCGTAAAAATAGATTATGGTTTTTACCTCTAGTTACAATCTCATATACTAATGTATCCGGCACTCCACTACCAGTTTGATAAAATTCAGTAAATATTTTTGAGTTTTGCATATTTGACGGAAGATCCGCACGTCTAGATTTATTAACATATCCAGATTCAATTACACTCCCAGCATTTCCTCCTCGGTGGACAACTGAGATGCTCTCGATATTGTCACTTGAAGCTGCTACTATACCTGCAGCTTGATGTTGGCGATGGGCTGGTTCTACAGTAGCTCTCCAAACCGTTTTATCTCCATCGATACTATATGTTAAACTTCTGAATTGTCTTACACCTACCCCTGTAATCTCACCTTGAGATAAGCTTCCATCTACAGAACGATCAATAGATCGAGCTGCATAATGAGCTATTCTAAATCCAGAGTATCCTCTTTCATTTTTATTTAAACTAGCACTACTTTGTTTATTTCCTTCTGGAAGTTTTTCTACTTTCGGTTGTGTAATATCTAGCTGTTCCCCTTCTTCTTTGCCCCTTCTTACAGGAATTACTACTTCTTGTTTCGGAAATTCTGACTTTTCATCTGTACTGTGCTTAGCTTCTATACCTTTAGCTATTTTTTCCGCAATAGTTTCCATTTCTACTTTTGTAGTTTTTTTATCTATTACTGGCTTAGCTTCCACTTGTGCTGATTTTTTAGCTAATGGCGTTTTATCTTCTGTAGTTTCTAATTTTTCATCTAAGTCAGCTGTTTCTACTGTAGATTCTTCTTTTTTAGCTAAATCTGATTCTACTTTATCTAACTTTTCATTATTAGATTTTACTTCGTTATCATTTTGTTTTAAGTTTTTTTGTATTTTCTCTTTTACTTCAAGTAATTTTTTTTCTAATTTTTCTAAAGTTTCTTTCAAATCTTCTGCTAATTTATCTACTTCTTCTTGTGTAGCTTCAGCATTTTTTTCTAATAATTTAGCCTTATCTAATTTCTCTTTAGATTTTTCAAGAATTACTGTTGTTTCTTCTGACGCTTCAGCTTTTTTCAAAGTTTCTTCTAATAAAGCAATAACTTTTTCCAGTTTCACCTTATCTACTTTTACTTCAGATGCCTTTACATTTTTTTTAGTTGAAGCAGCCATTTTCTCTTCAACTACACCCTCTTTTTCTGACAAGTTTTTATTAGAAGTTGTTTCTTCTGATTTATTAACCTGTACAACTCCTGATTGACTTACTACATTTGTTGTATCGCTTGCTTGAACAAAACCACCTAAGAATGCAAATGCCGCACCTATCAATACTGATGCTGCTCCAATTTTAAATTTTTTGATTCCATAGTAATTTATTCGCTCTCGTTCTTTTTGAACGAGCATTTTTTTGTTGTTTTTACTATACATAATCTTCTCCTTATAAAATCAATAATAAATATAATTGCTAAAACCAAAAAATATAAATATATATAAATTATTAATAAATGTAGTGTGGGTTAATAATTTATATATACCACATTTTTAAATTACACTTATTTATTTTACTTATAAATACCATATTTGTCAATATTTTCAACGAAATTTTAAGTTTTCCAAGATTCTAACCCTCGAAAGAAAGCGTTTTAAAACGCAATAATTATTAAAAATAATACCTATAAAAAAATTATTTTTATGTGTTATTAAATATTTTTATGTAAACTTATTTATCTATTTTATGTTAACAAAACACTAGAATTAGACTAAAATAAACTCAGACAAAAAAACTTTAAGTGAAAAAGATGTCTATAATAAAAATCTCGAAAAAGTCTATTGTTAGTCTATATCAAAACGCTAAACCTCAAACACAACTACGTAAAAACTATGATGAGTCACTTGATTCGTATACAATTACTATTTTTTTAAGTCTTAATCACAATATTAAAGTTAGTATTAGTAGAGCATATAGACCAATTAAAAAATTAACCCTCTCCACTATGACTAATTCTAAACCTTTTATCAAGACAAAACAAAAACCGTTATATAACGATTTAAAATAAAACTTAATCCTTCGGAACCTAATGTGGTTTAAATTAATAATGTACTTAATATATAAGCAACTTATGTTTAATTTTATCTATGTATATTGAGGGAAGCTACCATTCTAAACATCTCCACTATTCTTTAAACTTTACTACTCACAACAAAAAGGATTAACATTTTATGAACACTAATAATTTAGCTTGCACTTATCATCTGACATTATCTTTCCTAATGCAGAAAAAGTGACAGTGCTACATTAGAAAAAAGATATTTTATTTAAACTCTCGATTAAAATATCTTTTCTTCATATCTATTAAATCTCTTATTTAAAAATAAAAAGGGAATGACTCGACAAAATCTCGATTTCGGAAAAACAGGATTTTGTCGAGTCACCCTCGCAAAGTTTATTCATATATCAATAAACCTCTGCGTCTATAAGTTATAATATACGCTTTTAAATTTGGGTCTTTTGAGTCAACCACTCCTAGAATTTTTACTGAGAAATTTATGTCTAATTTGATATCGGTATTATCTTACTCCCACTTATTGAGCAATTCTTCTACTCCAGAGACTTTACCTCCTCTACCAACTAAAACTATTAAAATATAAAATGATAGCGTAGTAGCCATTACAGCTACCACGCTACCCTAATTTAAATTTTTTCTACTAAAATTGCAGATTATTTTATCCTATGTACTTTTTTATTCGCGAACCTTTCATACATAATAAAAAATATATCTTACAAAACTAATTTTATTATATTTTATCTATTTACAACATTCGCAGATGTTCCTGTTGTAACTACTTCTACAGCCGCTTCTAATCCACCTTCTACAAGGTTTTGGATTGCTGTTTCTGTGTAAAATGCTGTGTGAGGTGTATAAATTACATCATCACGATCTATTAGAGTTTGTAATAGTTTATCATCAAACTCTTTCCCTTCAAAGTTTTTAGGAACATACTTACCTTCATTTTCATAAACATCTAGCCCTGCACCAAGAAGTTTACCACTGTCTAAAGCGCGTAATACAGCTTTAGTATCAACTAGCATACCGCGAGCAGCATTTAGCAAGATTGAATTATCTTTCATCTTAGCAAGAAATTCATCATTTACCATATGATTATATTCTTTAATAGCTGGCATATGAATAGTAATAATATCAGAATTCGCTATTAAATCATCTAGATTTTCAACATAATCTAATACTTCTTTTGCCGCTTCATTTTGATAAACATCATAACCTAATACTTTAGATCCTAAAGCATTGAATAATCTAGCTGCTTGTGTTCCAATTCTTCCAGTCCCTATAACACCTACCGTTAAAGTTCTAAGTTCACGTGATAATATCCCTGGATTCCAAGAGAAATTATGTTTTTCTATATTACGTTGAATTTTATTTGTATTTCTACTAATACGCAATGCAGAAGTTAGAACATGCTCAGCAATAGCATTTGGCGAATACGAAGGTACATTCGTCATTTTAATTCCGAGCTCAGACATTAATTCTAAATCATAAATATCAAAACCAGCAGAGCGAGTCGCAAAAACTTTAATTCCTTGTTCTTTAGCATATTCATATACATCACGTTCAAAAGGTTTGTTTTGAGCTAGAACTACACCTTCTTTACCTTCTAATAAATGTTTGTTGGCTGATGTAAGTTCTTCTGTATAAACATCAATTTCAACCTCAGGGTGAGCATTTCTCCAACTTTCTAATGCACTTTTTTCATCTTCTCTTAAATTAAAAAATACTAATTTCATATCTTTTCCTCCTTAGATAAATTACTAGTTCAACTATATTCTAATAAACTTTTAATAAAATTAATATAACTAATTTTACCATAAAAATTAATTTACTAAAACTATTTTATTTCACTTTTCAAAAATTTTCTTGATAATTTCAAACAATTTACCATTATTTTCCGCTATTTTGTATATATCTACATTCTCCGGTAATTTTTTCTTATAACGATTTATCCAAATGGCTTTCCAGCCTGCATTATTAGCTCCAACTATATCATTTTCCAATAAATCTCCTATGTAATATAGAGAATCAATAGGCAGTTGTAATTTTTCTTGCATAATTTCAAATATTCTAACATCTGGTTTATTTATACTGTAATCACCTGAGACAATGATATTCTCTTTATCAATCCATCTTTCAACACCTAATGCTTTTATCTTAGACCATTGATGTGCACTTGGTCCATTGGTAATTATTCCAAGCTTTACATTACTCTCTTTCCCTAGTTCTAAAATACTTTTAGTTATATTAGACATTTGTAATTTTTTTTGATTCTTTTTATATTCTTTCTGCATATCAAGAGCTTGTTCATCAGTTAGGATAACACCTAGATCTTTCGCCGCTTCTTGAATTCTATAAATATGATATTCATCCATAGTCATCTCACCATTTCGAGAAGCTTCAAATTTCACATCACTATAATGTCGACTCAAAAGATAAAATTGTTCCATATCAATATCCATATCGAATAGACTCTTATATGCATTTTCAAATGGAACTATCTGTTCATATAACGTATCATCTACATCAAAAACAAGACCAATCAATCTTTTTTCTTTACTCACCATTTTCTAATATTTTAATAACCTCTCCTAAATTCTCAACTATTTTATAAGCTTTTTCTTTGCAAACTTCATCCGGTTCAAACATGTCTGGAACCATAATAACTTTAGCACCTGCTGTACTTCCTGCAATTACACCAGCCTTAGAATCTTCAAGAACTAAACATTCTTCAGGTTTTACACCTAAACGCTCTGCAGCTAATAAAAATACATCTGGTGCTGGTTTACCATTTTTCACTTCTGCTCCACTAGCAAGCTCATCTATATATTTTACAAGACCTGTTTTTTCCATATTGTTTATTATATGATTCATATTAGAAGATGAAGCTACCGCTACTTTATAATTATTATCTTTTAGATATATTAACAATTCCTCTATAAATGGCATTTTCTTAGGACCTGTCGTAAACAATATATCCTCTATATATTCATAATGATCATCAACTAATTGCTTTCCACTAACATCAGAATCCTTAAAATAATTTTCCCAAAATTCATAAATACTCTTTGTAGTAAAACCTAATACCAAGAGAGTCTCTTCTTTAGTCATTTCATAACCTTGCTTTTTCGCACTATGAATAAATGCTTTTGTTGCCAAACTTTCGGTATCTACCATTAATCCATCCATATCAAATAACACTGCTTTTATACTCATGTTTATAACCTTCGCTTTTTCTTTTATATTTTTCATCTAAATTTTTACTTTATAACCTTTAAATTATTATATCATACTTAGTATTTCATAGGAAAATGTTTCTTAACTAGTATTATCAGCCCAAGATAATAAAAATATAATTGTAGATATTCGATATCCATATTAATAAATATTCAAAACACAATATTACTTTTAAAACCAATATATTAAGCACATTAAAATTAAAATACCACATAAATAGTTTACTTTTTATTTCACTTTTTATTTGAAAAAATTTTATTTTTAGTATATTATATAGAGACATGATTAAACTACAATCATTTAAAACAAAATCAAAGAGGTTAAAATTTATGAAAACAGCTTTTGTGTGCGATTCAGCATTACAAATTAATAAAAATTTTGCAAATAACAATCCAATTACAGTTATCCCGGTAGAGGTTCGTCTTGATGATGAGATTTTCGAGAATAACGTAACTATAACTCCCGATGAATTTTACGAAAGAATACATAACGGACAAAAACCTAGCACAAGCCAACCGGCAGTAGGTAAAATTTTAAGCGTTTATGAAGATTTAAAACAACAAGGAGTAGAGCGTATCGTTGCCTTTAGCGTTTCTTCTAAACTGTCTGGAACATATTCTTCTTTCGTTCAAGCTAAAGAACTTATAGATGGTGTAGAAATCAAGATAATCGATACTCTTCAAATAGCAAGAATGGTAGGAATAGCTATCGAAAAAATTATTAAAGAATTCGAGGCAGGAAGTCTAACATTTGAAAATATCGAAAATAGATACTTAGAACTTTCACAACAACACAATGTTCTTGTAACAGTCGAAACTATGCAATATTTATATGCCGGAGGTAGACTTACTAAAGCTCAGTTCGTTCTATCAAACCTACTAAATATTCTTCCTATTATCACTATTAAAGATGGTCTCCTTGCAGTAAGTGGTAAACATAGGGGAATGAATAAAGTTCTTTCAAAAATGTGTGAAGAAATAAAAGAAAAAAATCCAAAAAGTTTATTTGTTCTTTATACAACAGATGAATTATTAGAAAAAGCAATGGCATCTATCAAGAAAACTTTTGGCGATATCAAAGTTGAAACAGAAATCGTTTCTCCTGTAATTGGATCTCATGCAGGACCTAAAGCTATCGCAATAGGATATTTAGGTTACGACAAATAAAAAAACAAAAACACCTTAGAATTAGATTAAAAACTAATCCTAAGGTGCTTATTTATTAGACACGACTCCAAATCATGATGTAAGAAAAATCAAATTTGTTGAATCATTCTCATTTTTTATTAAACTATTTTAAAATTTGTTTCTACTAACGCAGCTTGAAGATCTTCTTTTGAAGCAGTTCCTTCAACTTCGATAGTTTTTTCTTGGATATTGATTTCAATGTTATCAACATTATCTAATTTTGATAATCTTTCTTTAACAGCGGCGACACAACCACCACATTTTACACCTTCGATACTATATTCATTTTTCATGATTATTCCTTCTTTCTTTCTTTTTATTAATTTAATTTTACTCTTTTTAATCTTAAAGCATTTAGAACTACAGATATAGAACTAAAACTCATTGCAGCACCTGCTAGCATTGGATTTAACAATGGTCCACCGAATATGTAGAATACTCCCATCGCAAAAGGAATACCTATAACATTGTAGAAAAATGCCCAGAATAGATTTTCTTTAATATTTGTTATAGTTTTTTTACTTAAAACTATAGCATTAACAACAGAATTTAAGTCAGGTTTCATTAATACTATATCTGCCGCATCGATTGCTACATCCGTTCCTGTTCCTACTGCTATTCCGACTTCTGCTTGTACTAGTGCTGGTGCATCATTAATACCATCACCGACCATTGCTACCTTTTTACCTTGTGCTTGAAGTTTTTTGATTTCATTCGCTTTATCTTCTGGTAGAACTTCACTCACTACTTTGTCTATCGATAATTGTTCTGCAATTACTTGCGCAGTTTTTTTATTGTCACCAGTCAACATAACTACCTCTAACCCTAAGCTATGTAATTTTTCAACAGTTTCTAAACTACTTGCTTTTATTTGATCGGCAACAGCTATAATTCCAGCTAGTTCAGAGTCTACAGCTATGAATAATGGTGTTTTCCCTTCTGAAGCATATTTCTCTGCTTTTTCAACTGAATCTTTTGTAACAATATTATTTTCCAACATTAGTTTTTCATTACCGATAAGTACTGACTTTCCATCAACCATTGATGAAATACCTAATCCTGTTAATGAACTAAAATCTTTAACTTCTAACAACTCTAAATTTCTATTTTTAGCTTCATCTACTATCGCTAAACCTAATGGATGTTCTGAAAGATATTCTACACTCGCTGCAAGTTGCAAGAGAACTTCTTCAGATAAATTATTAAATGTTACTATATCAGTTACTGAAATTTTACCTTCTGTCAATGTTCCAGTTTTATCAAATACTATAGTATTGACCTCTTTAGCTAACTGCAAAGCTTCTGAACTTTTTATTAAAATACCATGTTCTGCACCCTTACCTGTACCAACCATTATAGCTGTAGGTGTAGCTAAACCTAAGGCACAAGGACAAGCAATAACAAGCACTGCGATAATAATTTTTAGAGAAAAACTCCAAGATACATCTCCAACAAAGTACCATAAAATTCCAGCTATTAGTGCTAAAACAATAACAATAGGAACAAATACTCCTGAAATTTTATCTGCAAGTTTTGCGATCGGAGCTTTAGAATTCTGAGCATCTTCAACAAGTTTAATAATCTGTGATAAAGTTGTGTCTTTACCCACTTTAGTAACTTTCATTTTAAAAACACCTGTTTTATTAATACTAGCTCCGACAACTTTACTATTTATTTCTTTTTCTACTGGGATACTTTCCCCTGTTAACATCGATTCATCTACAGTCGAACGACCTTCAATCACGACTCCATCAAGAGGTACTTTTTCACCAGGACGAACAAGTAGTATATCACCTGTAGATATTTCATCTACGGCTACTACATGTTCTTCACCATCTTTTATTAAATTAGCTGTTTTTGGTACCAATCCGACCAACTTACTAATAGCATTTGTAGTACGACTTTTAGATACTCCTTCAAAGTATTTACCTAGTGTAATCAATGTTAAGATTACCGTTGCAGATTCGTAGTACAAATTCATAGCTGCATGTTCATCACCTAAATATACCAATATCGTTGAATAAACACTATATAAGAATGCTGCCCCTGCTCCTAACGCTACTAAAGAATCCATATTAGGTTTTCTTCTAAGGAGAGCTCTAATTCCTACACTGAAGAATTTTCTACCAAAATACAAAACAGGTAACACCAGAATAAACTGTACAGTTGAAAATAACTTTGGATTTCCCATTGGACTTAAACTTTCCAACATAGGTAATCCTACCATCTCAGCCATCGCTATATACAACACAGGCACTGTAAATATAGCTGAATAAATAAATCTTTTCCAAATACCATCAATTTCTTGTTGTTTTTTTTCAGCTTGATCATCAACCAAATCATCTATTTCTAATCTTGCTTTATAGCCCGCTTCTTCTACTTTTTTCTCAATCTCAGCTACACTTAATTTTTCTTTATCGAATTTTACTACCATCTTCTCAGTAGCGAAATTTACAATGGCTTTTTCTGTTCCATCTAAAGATGAAATCGTATCTTCTATATTTTTCGCGCACGTTGCACAGCTCATTCCTTCTAATATAAATGTTCTCTCTTCAATACTAGAAACATAAGTAAGCTTATACCCCGATTTTTCTACAATCTTTTCTACTTCAGTTCTATCTATTCCTTCTCCTCTAGAAAGAGTAAGTTTACTTGTTGCAAAGTTTACATTGACATCTGATAAATTATCAACTTGTTTTAAACTCTCTTCAATATGCGCTGCACAAGAAGCACAGCTCATCCCTTCAATTAAATATGTTTCATTTTTTACCATATATTAATCACACCTATCTTTTAAATATTTTTATTCGTCTACATTTGTAGTCCTTGTTACAAATTAAGTATACTACCATCTAAAATTATTGTCAACAATATTTTAAATAATCAATAACAGCTATCATTATGATATAGGGAGTGACTCAAAAATCGTGATTTCGTAGAAATCGATTTTGTCGAGTCATCCCCGCACAGTTTATTAGATATCTAAAAAGCTTTTATAAAGCGAATTTAGATATCAATAAACCACTGCGTCTATGAGTTCTCATATGAACTTTATCAAATTTTAGGACCTTTTTGTCAATCCCAGCTGATTTTCTAGGATTTAATTTAAAATTTAAAGCTGTAGATTTATTAAAACCTACAGCTTCTTACAATATTAATTTTTACTATCTAACTTTCCATTCATCTGACGACGTAATTTTGAAAAATCTTCTTTTACTACTACAGTATCAGCAATAAAGTCATGAAGTCCTTTTTTCTTATTTGTGAAAGCTACTGCTAAATACGGCAGGTATACTAAGAATATCGTTAATAATCTACCTACTAGTTCACGATAAACTACATCTGCGAAACTTAACTTTTCTCCTTTATTAGTCTCTACTTTTATCTTCATAATCATCTTACCTAAGGTTTGAGAGAAGAAGTAAGTCATCGCTATAAAGTAAGTAAACATAACAATAACATAACTCAGAGATTCTTCTCCTAAGATAGGAAAATCTAATTGCTTATTCAAAAGTCCAAAACTAAAAGTATTTAATAAACTAGATATAGCATAAATAACTATCATATCAATTATATATGCAACAAATCTAGTCCAAAAACCTGCATAGAAATTTTTAGAAAGCATTAAATAATCTTCTAATGAAGTTGGCAATGAAAAATCTTTTTCTACTTTTTCTTGTGCTTCTTTAGTATCTTTATACTCTTTAACAAGTTCTTCATTTCGTGTAGGTTCATCCGATGCTACCGTAGTACCCCCGTTAAGAAGCGGCTCGTTTGAAGGTCTATTATTATTTAAATCATTATTCATTTAAATCCCCTCCCTATCCTAAGTAGCTACGTTCAACTTTGTTCGAATTTACTTCACTATTTAATTCAGAGATGAAACTTTTTGTTGTTGTTTTTACAAATCTAGAAATTAAACTTTCTGCAGTTTTATCAGCTCTTAATTCGATTACAGTTGGGTTAGATAATCCTTTTTCTTCTTTTATTAAATCAATAAGTTCATCTTCAGTACCAACTTTATCAGCAAGTTTGTTCGCTACTGCTTGAGTACCAGTATATGTTCTACCATCAGCAAGTTTCTTAACTTCATCTTCACTTAGGTGTCTACCTTCAGCTATAGCTTTTACAAATCTTTCATACGCTTCTTTGTTTTGTTCTTGTAATATTTTTCTAGTTGATTCTGGTAAGTCCTCTGTTAAGCCACCTACTGCTTTTTGCTCTCCAGAACGGATAGTTTCTTGTTTAATTCCATGATCATTTAAGAATTTTTGAGCAGATACATAACTCATAATAACTCCTAGAGAACCAGTAGTAGTTTCAGTATTTACAAAAATTTTCTTAGCAGGAGTCGATACATAATACCCTCCAGAAGCAGCTGTTTTCTTCATCGAAACATAAACGTCTTTTCCACTATTCTTAAGAGCATTGTACAATTCTGCAGTCTCATAAACACCACCACCTGGTGAATTTACAGATAATAGTATAGCTTTAACATTAGGATTATTCTTAGCTTCTTTAATTTGATTCAATATAGAACCTCTTGAATAAGTATTCGTCATCTCTGCATTAATTTCACCTTCAATTGAAATCTTTTGAATTACTTCACTACTATCACCTTTTTTCAAAGTTAATTTAGTAACACTTTGTTCTTGTAAGAACTCTGTTAAGTATCCATTTAATTCTGCATCATCTTTTTTATTGTTGTTACTTGATGTGATAGTCCCTTTAATTAACGAAAACACCACTAGAACCACTACAATCACAGTTGATATCAATCTTTTATTCTTAAAATTCATAATTTTTTCCTCCAAAACTTTATTATAATATTTTTGTAAAAAGCCAGCAACAAACAATACTTCAGCTATCTGTACCTAGCTTTTAATTTACTCACCTTTAACTATTTTCCCTATCTTATAAACAAATACTTTGTTTTTCTAGAGATATAATAATTAATTTTTTAAATTAACTGGCGATTTATCATCCTCTACAAATTTTCCATGTTTATCACAATATCCAGCTATAACAAAGAAACCATTTGTATCATAGTAACCAGTTGGCATTAATTCACTCTTACATACACTGTAATCAACAAAAATAGAATCCTCCATCTTTTCGACTTCATCCCCTTGATTGCTATTTCTATTTTTCATAACTTTCTCTCCTATTCAGCATAAGTTTTAGATACAAACTTATTAAATCGTTTCATAAATGCAAGTTCAGCCGTTCCTGTTTGTCCGTGCCTATTTTTAGCAATAATTACCTCAATAGTAGAGACATCACTTGTTTCTTGAACTTCATTTTCATCAGCATCTTCACTTCTATAGTAGTCACCACGATATAAGAATGAAACTATATCGGCATCTTGCTCAATACTTCCAGATTCCCTAAGGTCACTCATCATAGGGCGTTTATCTTGCCTAGATTCAACACTACGTGATAACTGAGATAGGGCGATGACTGGACATTCCAGTTCCCTCGCCATCTGTTTTAAACTACGAGATATTTCAGATACCTCTTGTTGTCTATTATCTGTTCTCTTACTTCCTTGCAGAAGTTGCAGATAATCAATAACCACTAGATCTAAGCCATGTTCAGCTTTTAATAACTTACACTTCGCTTTTACTTCATTTACTTTAATAAAAGCACTATCCTCAATAAAGACATTTTTCTGATTTAAGAAATGTACTGCTGTTTCTAGTTTCATAAGATCATCATTATCAAGATTTCCTCGTTTAATTTTTTCGGAATCTATCATTCCCTCACTACAAATCATCCTAGAAACAAGCTGATCCGCACCCATCTCTAACGAGAATAATGCCACTGTTCTTTTCTCATCTTCAGAACGAGGATTTTTTCCAGCAATATTTAGCGCAATATTTAGCGCAAATGCTGTTTTACCCATTGCAGGACGCGCTGCAAGGATAATTAAATCCCCTTTACCAAAACCTACAAGCTTATCTAGAGCGCCGTAACCAGTAGGAACAGCTACATTCTCACCTTCTCCTGCCATACGAGCTAGAATCTCTTTAAAAACTTCCTCAGTAACATCTTTCATATTTTTAAACTGAGATGTCTTTGCACGCTCCATTGCACGTTCAACTTGATCGAATAAAGTTGCCGTTAAAGAATCAATATCAGCATTTCCTTGATTCATCTCTTCAGTACTACTTAATAATGCAGCACGAATTTCTCTGTAAATAGAATATCTCTTTACTAAATTCGCATAATGCATTATATTACGAGAACTTGGAGTAATATCATATAAATCCACTATATATAATGAGGCATCCACATTTCTGAATGCCCCACTATTATTTATTTCTTCAAAAATTGTAGTGGTGTCAGGTATTATTTCCATTTCATCTAAACGTAAAATAGCACTGTAAATATCTTTATTTCGTTCATCATAGAAGTCTTCAGCATCAACCGTTGCCTTCACTTCTACTAATTTTTCAGGCTCTTGCATTAAAGCACCTAATAACGATTGTTCCGCCATAACGACAGAATCTATATGATATTTCATATTATCACCTTCAACTTATTTACTATTGTTCCACCACATGAACTTTAATTGTTCCTTCTACTTGAGAGTGTAGTTTAATTTTAACATTTGTATAACCTAAAGATTGAATACCGTGTGGTAAATCAATTTTCTTTTTATCAACTTTTAGGTCATGTTGTTTCTTAAGTTCTTCAACAATTTGTTTAGAAGATACTGATCCGAATAATCTTCCACCTTCTCCAGATTTAACTTTAATAGTTACTTCAAGACCTTCTAGTTGTTTCGCAAGTAAGTTAGCTTGAACTAATTCTTCTTGTTTATCTTTTTCAACACGTTTTTGTTGACCTTTAAGTGTAGCCATATTAGCATTTGTTGCCGCTACAGCTTTTTTATTAGTTATTAAGAATTTTGCATATCCATCAGCAATCTCCTTAACATCTCCTTTTTTACCTTTTCCTTTTACATCTTCTAAAAATATAACTTTCATTACAATTTCTCCTTTTATCTATTTTTTATATTTATGATATTATTTTATCAATAGCATCATTTAGACGATCTAACGCTTCGTCTAAACTAATCCCCTCAATCTGAGTTGCTGCATTAGCAAGATGGCCTCCACCGCCAAGTTCTTCCATGATAAGTTGAACATTAATATTACCTAATGATCTCGCTGAAATACCAACTTTTCCTTCCTCAAGATATCCTATAGCAAAACTACATTCAATCCCTTTAAGAGTTAGAAGTAAATCGGCACTTTGAGCAAGCATTACATTCGTATAACATTTATCTTCAGGCGCTTTCGCCATAATAATTTCTGGGGATTTTTGAATAGAATTATTAATTATTTCTACCCTATTCATAAAATTCTCAAATGGTTCTTTAAGAATTGTTTTAACTTTTATCGGATCTGCTCCATTACTTCTTAAATATGCTGCTGCATCGAACGTTCTAGATCCTGTCCTTACAGAGAAGTTTTGTGTATCTACTACTATTCCTCCGAGCATTACTGTTGCTGCAATTGGAGAAATTTTTTCGATTCTAGTCTGATATTCGATTAACTCTGCAATTAACTCAGACGATGACGATGCGTACGGCTCAATGTAAGTTAACAGTGGATTTGTTATTATATCTTCACCTCGTCTATGATGATCTATTATAACCTTTCTATTCGCCTTAGATAAAATAGCTGCATCAATTACCCGTGATGCATCAGAAGTATCTACTACAATTAAGGTTGTTTGAGGAGTCATAAGCTCCCATGCTTCATCGCTATCTACGAATATCTTAGATAACTGCTCATCTTGACTATCAATTTCAAACATTACTTTGTGAATAGTTTCATCACGATCACTCTCATTCAAGATAATATAACACTCTTTACCTAAAAATTTAGAAAAAGTATAAATACCTACACATCCACCAACCGCGTCGAAATCAGGGCGTTTATGCCCCATCACTATTACCTTATCACTATCATTTACTATATCGGCCAACGCATTAGAAACAACACGTGCCTTAATTCTAGTACGTTTTTCCTGTGGATTAGTTTTACCACCATAAAATCTAATCGTACCATCAACATCTTTCATGGCTACCTGATCTCCTCCACGCCCTAAAGCTAAATCTAACGAACTTTTAGCTAGTTCTCCAAGTTCTGGTAAGAAGTCAGTTCCCATCCCAACACCTATACTTAAAGTAATTGGTGCATCAAATTCTTCTTTTAGATTTCTTATAGTATCTAAAATTTGGAATTTTTCTTTTTCTATTTTTTTTAAGTCTTTTACATTTAACAATCCAATAAATCTATCATCATCTATTCTTTTTAGATAAATACTATTTTTCTTAGCCCAATCCGTTAAATTAATGACAATAGTAGCATCTAATCTACTCGCCACTTCATCTTCCAGTGAATCATATACATCTTCATAATTATCAAGACTCAAATTAAGAATAATAGGTCTTGTATCTCTAAATCTTTGCATCACTACTTTACTTTCTGTAATATCAAAGAAATATATATAACCGCTATCTTTTTGGTAATTGACTTTATAATGCTTACCAAAAATTTCAAACTGATTATCCACTGGTGTTTCTAAATCAAACAAATCTTTTATCTCCGGCATAAGTTCCAAAATACTCATACCTTTTATATCTGCCACTTTAATATTTTTAGATATAAAGTTATTTGCCCATTCTATATTTTTATTTTCATCAATTACAACTATTCCTATAGGGAACTTATTAATACCTTTTTCTGATGAATCCTTAATTCTATTTGTTAATTTACTAATATACCTCTCCGTATGTTCAACAGATTTTTCCCTTTGTATATTATAAAAAGCGAAAATAAGTAAACCAATCAATAAGTAAATTATCAAGCTATAAATATTAAATATAGCACTTAAAATTGCACCTATTAGAAAAATAGCAATAATAATCAATTCAAATTTTTTCTTATCACTCATACTTATCTTCTCCTTTTCATCATAATATATCCTTCTCTTAATTTAAATGCACTGTCAATGAAACCAAGTAACTCAAAGATAGGACTAAAAATCAACATCAACAGGAATAATATAGGTTTACCAATAGTTGATTTTGATTTTTGCTCTACAAAGAAGAATGCAGTAAACAATCCATTTAAAATAAATGCTAACGATAATATTCCTGTTATATTTTGGAATAGAATATTCCAAAAGCTATATGTATTACTTCCAGCTTCCATTTCAACAAAGAAAGTTATTATAGTAACTACAATATATGTATAAGCACTTTTTGAACTAACCATTATACGACTAAACTTTGGAAATACTGGAATAATTACAAATTCTCTAGCTAACATCGATAATGTATAATGCACCAATACTAAACTATATGCAAGTAACATGATGAATAATGTTACAGGGAATGATTTTTGCAGATTTGAAAAACTATCTAATACCATATTTTTATCGACACCTTGATTCATTTCAACCATCGAATTCACATAAGAATTAATAAAATTTAATATTTGTGTTCTATCGATAGTTATAGTTCCCATCTTTATAGACAAGAATACGTATAAAGCTATCCCTAAAAATATTATGGTATTAACAATAGCAACCAATAATAATTTTGAACCTCGTGAGTATATAGTTCTATACACTATATAAGCAATAATCATATGTATTCCAAACCAAAATATCATATTATGAGAAGCAAATAACGATAATATTACTCCACCTGAAATAATTAATGGAATATAATAATTCAATCCTCTCGCACCTAACACATATGTAAGTGGAAAAACAGAAAGGAACGCCGTTATAACTTCAATATTTAGGAATATACCTAATAATATTAACATTAAATAACTCACTGCATAAGCTAGTATTTTCATATTATTAGGAGTTCTAAAGAAAAACTTATTCTTCATTAATTCTTCAATTTCTTTACTCAAAAGTTTTGAAATATTATTATCCAAATTAACACTCCTTTTTTATTTTAATTATACCCTCATATAGCAATTATAACTATATAGATATCTTTATTATTATATCAAATTTTTACACTTTTTAAAAGAAAAATAAAATAACAAATAATCTGTCCATCTAGTTGTTAATTCCAAAAGAAAACTCCTCATTAAAGAAAAAATTAGACTTCCAGTTAAAATAAATGTCTTACCATAATTTAAATTATTATCCCTCAAAGTACATTTGAAATAAATATAATACTAGCCTAAACTTTAAAAATTAATATTATTTATAAATTTTCTCATTAAACACTGTTTATAATTAACAAATAGCATTATAAAATTTATGATATTTAGTAGAGAATACAACTAACTTAGTATTTATTACAATAAGGGATGAGCCAAAAATTCTAAATTTCAAGAAATTTATTTGAGGACCCTTAGACGCAAAGTTTTAATAATATCTAGATTTTTTTATACTAACCTTTTAGATAACTAATAAACTTTACGGAGGTAACTCAACAAAATTGATTTCTTCTAAATCACAATTTTTGAGTCACTCCTATTTATTAAATTTATAGAAAGGGATAGTATTATGAGAAAATACATTATTACTATTGTTACAGTTACTTTGGTCGTATTAATATTTGCATTAGGTGGATATTATTATTTAACTAAAGATGATAAAACTACAACATCTAATCAAACTACTCAAAAGGATGATAAGAAACCTTCTACCAAAGAAAATACAAAATCTGATGATAATACCGAAAATCCTCCATCTACTAACGGAAAAACTCCAGAGACTGTTACTCAACCAACAATTATTAATGGTATTATTCTGGCGAATAAGAAACATCCACTACCAGCTAACTATAATCCTGGAGAAAACCCTACAGCTCGACAAAAAGTTAATAAATTAATTGCTGATGCTCAAGCATTAGGATTAAACGTTTCTAATCAAGTTTCTGGTTTTAGAGCTTATGGTACACAAGCTGGACTTTACAACAACTATGTTGCTTCGCATCGTAAACAAGAAGCTGACAGGTTCTCAGCGCGACCAGGATATAGTGAACACCAAACTGAATTAGTTTTTGATCTTATTGATAATCAAGGGCAACTTTTAGTAGCCGAAGGAACTAATGAAAGTAGTAAAAAATCTGCTGCTTGGTTAGATAAAAATGCTCATAAATATGGCTTCATCGTTAGATATAAACCAGAGTTTGTAGATAAAACTGGCTATATGGAAGAAAGTTGGCATATTCGCTATGTTGGTGAGGATGTAGCTAAAACAATTTACGAAAAAAATATTTCACTAGAAGAGTACCTTAATGTCCCAGGTGGAAACTATGCAAATTAAATTATTATAAGTAACTAGTACAATCATAGCATCAATAAAAGGTGGGGCAGCTGTTACAATAAGATCTCTTGAAACTAACTCAGACGGGGAAGCTTGGGCTTATGTTGACTATGGAAACTACACTGGATATATTCGCGGGGATTTAATCGGCGGATAATAAAATAAAACAGAATACAAAAAAAAGTTGACTCACAAAATTGTGAATCAACTTTTTTAATTATCTCTAACTTTTAATTTAACCATAAGCATACTTATTAAAGTTATCCCTATAACAATAAGGAAAATAGATTTACTTTGTGTGAAACCAAGTAAGCCATTTTTAACATGTTTACCTATCCAAACATACACATAATCTCCATAATAGATACCTAATGCGAAGAATGCTTGATAGATTCCCATACTTACATTACGATATTCTCTATCGAAATATTGCATAGCAAGGGAAATAAGTGCATTATAAGCACCACCATACCCTAATCCATTTAAGATATAACTAAAATAAATAACATACGGGTTATTAACATATAACGCTATAATATAGAACGCTAATGAACATCCTAGTAAGAATAATAGAGTTTTTTGAATACCCCATTTTCTCGTAAAGTACACTCCCACAAGAACCCCTGCAATAAGCTGAGGTACTGCAAAGACTGCATCCATATACGCAAGCATTAGCGGCGTCATATTCAGCTCTGTTTTACCGTAAGTAATCATGTTGGCTCCACTTGTAGCAAACTTAATAAATGAAAGTAATAATGCTATTAAACAAATATAGATAAAACTCTTATGTTTAATTACTACCTTCACCTTATCAAATGAGAAATCACTATCGACAGGGCGATAATCTTTCATCATAAATGATAATATAAACGTAATTATCGCAATAACACCCGCTACTATCCACATATAGTCAAAATGTTTATATGTATTCATAGTAAAGACATATTGTATAGGTGCTGCGATAAATTCAGCTAATAACGGCGCAACAGATAGTATCGATACCGATACCGCTGCCTTATCTCTAGAAAAAGTTTCTGAGAAAATAACATTGAACAAAGCAAGCATTGTGGCACTTATCCCTAATGATAAAGAAGATAAGTATAACGTAATATAGCTACCGTTAAATGCTACTAAAAATGAAGTCACTATTAATAAAAATAAAGAAATTTGAACGAATATTTTACGCCTTTTAAAAATATCGCTCGCCAAAAACATCGGCAACCTTACTATTAAACTCATAAGTCCATATCCGGCTGCTATTTGAGCTGCGAGTACCGGTGTTAAAGAAAGTCCACCTTGTTCTATCGGTGTAATTGCGTATAACTTTCTATAAGCACGTATAATACTTATCGCAGACCAGAATAAAACTAATATCCAAAATATAATAATTTGATCCTTATTCAATTCGAATTTCTTAGATAAAAAGATTACTAGAATTAGAATTAATGCGATCATTATAAGTGAAAATAAAATTTTTGTTTTAACCATCTCCTAACTATATAATTTTCATAAAATATCGAATTTAAAGTAGTATAACTATGTTTAAAATTCAACTTAAACATTATACCACAAAATCATATGTTATTAAGAAAAAAACACTCAGATTATCTGTTATATTACTTTCGATAACGTTAGAAAACTTATTTTTATATTTGGATAGGCTTCTTTTATAGTTTTAGCACATCCTAACAAAGTATTTCCACTCGTATATATATCATCTATTATCAAAACAGACTCAATACTTCCTAAAGTCATTTCATCGCATAAAAGATGATACCTGTTCTCCTTTCTTTCTTTATGAAGTTTAGACTGTTTCTTTCTATAATCACAACTAAGAATTTTCTTATAGTCAACATCACATAACTTACAAACTTGTTCAATATGATCAAACCCTCGGATAATCTCCCTAATCTCATTTGCCGGAACAATCGTCACTAAATTAAAATCATTTAAAGAAAAAAACTTGTCTAGAAGATTTTTAAATTTTACTGCGCAAGCCACATCTCCGAAATATTTTATAGAATAGATTTCATCTTTTAAAAATTCATAGTCAGCAAAATAATACAAAGTATAGTCTCCTACTTCTAGTACATTTATATCAACATGTTCCCTACAGCTAGCACAAAGATAAAAATCCTCTTTTTTTGAAAATAATGTATCAAACCCCAACTTTTTCTTTATTTCCAAACTACAAAAACTACACTTCATATCTTACCTCCTATTCAACTTCCTATATCTTGCAAGATTATTCATATACTCAATCTCTTTAATAGCGGCTTTCATATCCCTACTTATACTATCCGCTAAAAATACAACATCACCTGAATTATCATAGTCCTTTCTACCTACCCTACCTGAAATTTGAATTAATGCAGCCTTTGTAAAATTTACATGTTTCGCATCAAAAACCACTACATCTAAATAATCAAAAGTCACTCCACGCTCTAATATTGTTGTCGTAATGAGAATATCTAGTTCTCTATTATAAAATTTCTGGATTTTCTCACTTCTATTTTCGTCTCCACTATAGACGAAGTCTATCATTATTTCCTCGGAAATACATTTTTTAAAATATAAGACAGCCGTCTCACACATGCCTATTTCAGGAACAAATATTAAAATCCGTCTATCCTTCTCTAATTTTTCTTTGATGAATTTTTCTAGAAATTGTGACTTTCTCGAAAAATCAAACACTTCAGGCTTTTCAATTTTTATTTTCGGAACAGGTAACAAATATCTGTGATACCTTATAGGGATTTTTATAACTTCATAAACACTAGATTTAACTATTTCAGAAGGTGTCGCTGAAAGAAATACAAGAACACCATCATCTTTCAAACTTGTTCTAGCGCCGTTTTCTAAACATTCATCACCAGAATACGGAAAAGCATCCACCTCATCAATAATAACAATATCAAAGTAATTATAATATTTAACAAGTTGGTGCGTCGTCATAATATAAAAATTCGATTCTTCCAAAATTTTCTCTTCTCCATGTAAAATACTAATAGGATATCCTTTAAAATCACGAGCAAACCTTTCGGATAATTCTTTGACTACATCTCTTCTTGGAATTGCCAAGCATATGTTTTTATTATCCAAGATTGCATGATATATAGCATCATAAACTATTTCTGTCTTACCCGCCCCGCAAACAGCCCAGATTAAAGTACTCTTTGCGCTGTCTATATTCTCCACTAAACTCTTACTTGCTTCTTCCTGAACATCGCTTAACTTAACACTAGGTCTTTCAGGTACTTTTAAATTTGATACCGGGATATTTATATGAAACTTTATAAAATAATCATCACTTCTCCCAAAATCTATACATCTTCTACAATATGTAACTTCCTGATTTTTATCAACAAATGTAAAAAATTGTTGCTGATCTTTATTATCACATTGTAAACAGTGAAACTTACCTTTGTCTTCATTTACTGAGTACAGTTTACTTATATATTGACAATTATCTAAACAATGAAGCTTAATATTCATTTTTAGCAATTTGGATATAGATAAAAGCAGTCCATTATACCTCCTCAAAAAAGTTAAATCACTCTCTTTTAGAGTATAGACTGCCCCTGTCATTATTTCATTATATATTTCATCAAAATCTGAATTGATTTCTCCAAAGTTATCATAGCTCTTTTTAATTTTTCTATAATTTATATTTTTATCATTATTACTCATTTTTGAATAATAAACTATATAAATCGCCTCTATAAATTCACAGTATTCCTTGAAAAACATTTTCTATTACCCCTTATCTGTAAATTTTTATCAAGAATATTTTCAGTAAATTTCCTCATTTAGTTAACATTTTAAGTTTCTAATATTCCTAGTTAACCACATAACATCTATATTTAATTTTATTTTAACAAAAATATATTTATAAAGCAAAATAAATGTACATTTTATAAAAGTGACATTTTTATGCAAACTATATTGCTAACGTTATCAAAAAGTGGTATAATAAAACTATAAAAAAAAGGGGGAACCCCCTATAAAGTAGCTAAGCTGCTTTATGAAAGGAGTGCTTTAAAATGTTAAGATATCAAGTACGAGGAGAGAATTTAGAAATTACTCAAGCAATCAGAGAGTATGTTGAAAGTAAAGTTTCTAAATTAGAAAAATACTTTGCTGACAGTTTAGAAGCAAACGTTTACGCTAATGCTAAAGTATACAAAAATAATAAGAAAAAAATCGAAATCACTGTACCTCTTAAAGGTGTAACACTTCGCGCAGAAGAAACAAACGAAGATTTATACGCTGCTGTTGATTTAGTTGTTGACAAACTTGAACGTCAAATGAGAAAACACAAAACTAAAATCAATAGAAAAGGTCGTGAAAAAGGATTTGCTGAAGAAATTATTCTTACGAGCGAGTTAGAAGAAGCTGAAGAAACTACTTTAGATCTTGGCAAAGTTAAACAACTTAAAGTTGAAGCAATGACAAGAGAAGAAGCTGTATTCCAAATGGAACTTCTAGGACACGATTTCTTCGCATTCTTAGATAACACTACAAATGAAATTTCTGTAGTATATAAACGCCGTGACACTGGATACGGAGTATTAGAAATTTCTAAATAATTAATATTGAGTTTAAACACAATCAACCATCTTCCGTAGGTGGTTGATTTTTCTTTACAAATACAATAAAATTAAAATAAAGAAATAAAATAAGTATAGAATTTCTCTTATATTTTTTCATACTCTTATAGTGGTGAAGGACGGAGCTGACCGAAAAGTACTAGATTTTATAAATAGTTTACATGAAAATTCATAGACGCAGTGGTTTATTGATATCTA
>NZ_KQ959959.1:9493-19915 GCF_001553035.1 Gemella haemolysans | reverse complement strand
CTTCGAAATCACGATTTTTGAGTCACTCCCTAGTAAATGAGCCTATAGTCTCATTTACTCCTTACAAAATTGTAGTTCAATTTTATTATCACCACTATAGAGTACTCTAGAAAAATATTTTAAGAGTAAACTAATTTTATTATATCCAATTAGTTTCTATAACTATATACAATACCCATTAGGAGGATTTTTTATGACTAAAAAAGTTGCTTTATTCGTTTAAAATGGAAGTGAAGAATTAGAATTAATTGCACCACTAGATATACTTCGTCGTGCTAATATTCACGTTGATCTAATCTCTGCAAACAACGAAGACTATATAACAAGCTCGCACAACGTAAAAATAATAGTAGATAAAAAAATTGATGATATCGACAATATACTTGATTATGATGCAATAGTAATCCCAGGTGGAATGCCTGGAAGTACCTTACTTCGTGATAATGAGAAAATAATTAAATTTTATCAAGAAATGTATAAAGCTAATAAATTGGTTGCTGCCATCTGCGCAGCTCCTATCGTACTAAGCAAAGCGGGGATTCTAGAAGATAAAGAAGTAACTTCTTATCCAGGATTCGATAAAGAAATAAACTGCAAAACATACAATAACGAAAAAGCGGTAATAGTTGATAATAATATAATCACTGCCCAGGGACCAGCCGTAGCTATTTTATTCGGTTACGAAATCGTTAATTACCTACTTCAAGACGATACTGCACAAAACATTAGCAACGCTATGCTAGTACCAGTATTAAAAAACAACTTATAAAACACAAAACAAAGACCTCAGATTAAAACATCTGAGGTTTTTATCATTTACTTATTTTGTTAATTCTTCTAATTCTTTCATTGCAGCTACTACAACTTCTGGTGTACAAACATCAACTGCAAGTTTAAATGTTTCTTTTTCACTAGCTGCAAATTCAGCAATTTTTTGCATTTTTTCTTCTACATCTTCTGTTACATTAACACAAGCTAAATTATAAGCTAAATCATTAGCTTTATAGAATGGAACAAGTTTCTCCACTTCTTCTCTCTTACCTTCAGCAAGTAATTGAACCAAGATACCATAAGATACTTTTGTTCCATGTAATACAGAATGTGTTTCTTTAACTAAACTCATACCATTGTGCACTGCGTGAGCTCCTGCCATACGTCCGTAGTGAACACCGAAACATCCAACACACCCTGAGATAGCAAATACTGTATCTACAGCATTTTTAAAACTTTCAGTAACTTCACCTTTTTCCATAGCTTCTAATGCACCGTTAGCATCGCGTAAAAGAACATCACGAGTGATTTTAGCTGCTTCTAATCCCATTCTTACAAAAGGATCATTAAACTTGTTATTTCTCTCTACTAATACTACTGCTTCATACCATTTAGCTAAAGTATCTCCAATTCCTGCTACGAAGTATTCTTTTGGTGATTCTAATAATAGATCTAAGCCTGCAATACAAGCATACGCTGTACGTTTAAAATATGCTACCTCTCTAAATGTGTGATCTGGATGATAAACCGCTGCTACAGGTGCATAAGGTGCACAAGTTGCGATTACTGTCGGTACTGTCATATACTCAACATTTAAGTTTTGTGCTACTCCTTTAGCAGTATCGATAACACGTCCTCCTCCTACTCCAAGGACTACATCAACACCTTCACCGTATTCATCAGCAATACGTTGCATGTCTTCAAAAGATGCTGAACCATCATATTTTGCTACTCTGAATTCTCTATTACCTTTGTAAAACTTCGTAAATGCTGCGTAAGATTTTTCTCCAGTAACAATCAAAGGAGTCTTAAACCCTTCTAATCTATTATCAAGTGCAGACAATGCCCCACTTCCTGAAATATATTCACTTACCCCTGGTCTTGCTACATTTGCTAATTCAAACATTTTACATCTCTCCTTTGTTGTTAAAATTCATATTTTTATTGTGTAATTACGATTATAACATTTCCGAAAACTAAAATCAATAGTGAGTTAAAAATATTTTATTTTCTGACAATTTAAAATAGAACATAAGCAGAACTTATTTTATAAACACATATAAATTAAAAAATTAAGGTAATTGACGAAGAATATTCTTATCCTCTTAATCACCTTAATTTTTATTTTATTATCTTGGGAAAAATATAATCCCCTCTTTCTTAGTCTGCCCTTTAGTTATAGATTCTACTATCGTACTAGCTTTTTCTAAGGCCACTATATCACCATTTAATTTTTCAATTAATATTTTTCTACCTTTATACGGACTATAAACACTCGCTTCTATATTCTCAATCCTTAGATAATAACGTTCATCCAAGTTATTTTCCTTAAGCATATTTTTAATTTGAGCCAGATTTTCTTCGTTATAATCTACATACTCGAATAAGTTTCTATTTTGTAATCTTCTTGCCAAATCAGCAGCAATTTTATCTTCTTTATCTTGGATAAGAGCACAACAATATAATAATGAATTTTCATCCAGTTTAAAATATTCGTCTACACTCACTTCAGATTCTTCTAAAAATGGCACCAACACCTTCATATCTTCAAAATAGTCTTTATCCCCTTTAAAAATATCCTTCAATCTATTAAATAGTTGAATGAATACCGCCTCATAACTTCTAGCTACAGGATGATAATAAACTTGCCAGTACATTTGATATCTTGCCATAATATAGTCTTCTACACTATGAATACCAGTGTATTTAACGACAATTACCTTTCTTCCCTCAGCTGTTTTTCTTACGCGTATTGTACGTAATATTCTTTCAAGATCAAACTGTCCATAACTCGTCGCTGTAAAATAAGAATCACGTAATAAATAATCCATTCTATCAGCATCTAGTTGACCTGAAACAATCTGATTAAGTATATCATTTTCATGAGTATGTTGAATAATAGAGACTATATCTTGTGGTAACTTTTCTGAAACATTTCTTAAAATAGCATTAAGTTCTGTATTCCCTAATATTATTTTTGCTGTATATTCTTCGTGACTATGATTAGTAATATGCTCAAATGCATGAGAAAACGGACCATGACCTACATCATGTAATAATCCAGCAAGCATCACACATACCTTGTCATATTCAGTTAATTCAACGCAAAGCGACTTAACCTCTGTAACCATTCTCCTAACAATCTCATAAACACCTAACGAATGAGAAAATCTAGAATGTTCTGCTGTTGGATATACTTGAAAATCTCCCCCTAATTGCCTTATACGGCGTAATCTTTGAAACTCCTTACTATCAAGACAATTCCAAATCACTTCATAATGAATATGAATATAGCTATGTACTGGATCTTTTAATACCTTAGTTTCGTCTAATTTTTTTAATTCCATCACTTTTCTCCCCCTACTATAATCGATATTTTTTTACTATATTTCACCTATTATTATATCAAAGCATAAAAAAAAGACAAGCCTAAGCTCATCTTTTTCACTCTTATTCTTATTTTTCGTCTACTACGTATGGTAAAAGTGCCATGTGTCTAGCTCTTTTAATTGCTGTAGTTAACATTCTTTGGTACTTAGCTGAAGTACCTGTTACACGACGTGGTAAGATTTTTCCACGTTCAGAAATGAATTTTTTAAGTAATTCTACATCTTTGTAGTCGATAAATTCTACGTTATTTTTAGTGAAATAACATACTTTTTTACGACGACGCATGTTGTTACGACGATTGTTAGTTACTGCCATTGTGCATGTCCTCCTATGTAATTTTAGTCTTCTTTAAACGGATTTACTACATCCTGCATGAAGTCATCATCTAGATTACTTGGGAAGTTTTCCCCAAAATCAGAGAATGATGAACTGTCATTAATAAAATCTTGCATAGCTGAATTAGCTTGTCCAAAGTTTTGATTAGTGTTGTTATAATAATTTTGATTATTGTTATTATACGCTGGTTGTGATTGAGGTTGATTAAAGCTCATTGAGTCAAAACCATTGTTTTGTCTACCATGTGAGCTATTTTTAGATTCAAGGAATTGAACACTATCTGCTACTACTTCAGTAACATAAACTGTGTTTCCATCTTTACCTTGATAATTTCTAGTCTGTATTCTACCTTCAACTGCTACTTGACTTCCACGTCCTAAGAAACGCGCCATATTTTCTGCTTGCTTTCTAAAAGCTACACATCCAATAAAGTCTGCTTGTCTTTGACCATTTTGATCAGTGAATGTTCTGTTTACAGCTACTGTAAAATAAACCATTGGAATATTCGAATTAGAATATCTCAATTCTGGATCTTTAGTTAATCTACCTACTAATACTACACGATTTACCATAGTATTTCACCCCTTATTTTTCTAATCTTACTACCATGTGACGGATGATGTCATCGCTAATTTTTGCTAAACGATCGAATTCTTTTGTAGACGCATCTGTTGCTGAAGTTAATTCTACTACATAGTAGTAAGCATCACTGAAGTCTTCGATTTCATAAGCAAGGCGTTTTTTACCTAAATCTTTAACTTCTACTGCTTCTGCACCTTCTGAAAGAATATTTACGAATCTATCAACCACAGCTTTTTTAGCTTCTTCATCGATACGTGGTTGAACAGCAAACATTACTTCATATTTTCTCATGTGTGTGTTACCTCCTTTTGGTCTTTGCGACTCTCTAATCTATTAGAGAGTAAGGAGTAATAAAATTACTCTAGCGATTATTATATCAAGTATAAAAATAAAAATCAACTAATAACTATATTTTTTGGAAATTTTTTTAGAATATTTTTAGGGAACTTCTTCATTATTTAATCACTAAAAAAATCTTCTATTAACTATTCAACACACCTCTACTAAGCATGAAAAATAAATGGGGATGACCCAAAAGTACTAGATTTTAAAATAGTTTACATGAAAACTCATAGACGCAGTGGTTTATTGATATCTAAATTCGCTTTATAAAGGCTCTTTAGATATCTAATAAACTGTGCGGGGGTGACTCGACAAAATCGATTTCTACGAAATCACGATTTTTGAGTCACTCCCATTTAGAAACTACTCTTTTACTCTAAACGAATATACTAAAACTAAAATTAATAGTATTAATAATATATATAGCGCAAACGATGCACTAATAGCGTTAGCGAAAAATAATATAATTGTTGTTCCTATTGGTACTGAAATAGTAATAATAGTGCTAAAAATACTATATATTGACGTTTGTTTTTCCTCAGGAACTGATTGTAAAATCAATGCATCTAGTTTTGGATTCGATATTCCTGCAAAATAACCTATTATTACAGTTAAAATAACAAGTATAAATTTATTTTGGAGTATCAATAGATTTCCTACATAGATAATGAATAAAATTATTTCTAATATAGCATTGTTTCTCAAACTCATATTCTTATAAAAACTAATTTGATATACTCCGCCGATAATTGTACTAACTACTTCCACAATTTCTAACAAAGTGATAGTGTACGCTACATTTCCAAATAGTAAGGTCTCATTTTTTACTAGAATTACTAGAAGTAAAGCGAACATTGCAGATGAGTAAAAATTCATCCCTAAAAATAGTATAACAAAATTATAAATTTTCTTTATCTCACGAAGTATTTTAAAGTTTTCAATAGTATCCTTTAAAAATCTTTTAGTACTTACCTTCTCTTTATTATCCACTTTAAAACTGCCACTCTCTGCTTTCATCGCATTTTTATATTTTGCCAGTATTAAAAATGCTATCAAGAATAGTGCTGCATTCAGCATTCCAAAATATGAATAGTTATAACTTAAGAGTCCTAAAGTAAATACTCCTACAGCCTTTCCACCAAGTGAGATTGTATTGTTTATAGAACTAATAAATGCTAATGCTTCACTTAGTTGTTCTTTACGTACTAATCTAGTATTAATCGACATTGATAAATAGCCATTATAACCACCTAAAATATCAGCAACTACATTTACAAATACTAATACAATAAAAATCCACCATTGGACTCCATAAATAGACACCAAAGCGAATAACGAAAATAATAAAAACTGATAAAATCTTGTAGATAATATTCTGTTGTACTTATCTTTTGTCTGATCTGCAAAATATCCTAAGATAAATGAAATAATATAAGGCAATGTCGTAGCTATCGAAACTATACTTACGGCTAATTCTGGATTCGGTAAACTTGTCGCATAAATAATAAACGCAATATCAAATAGCGTTCTACCAGCATTACCAAATGCCGATGAAATAGTGAATAGCCTATAGAGTTTATTTTTCAAGAAAATATTCATCGAATACCACCTCCTATATTAGCTCTATTTTACATTAGCAACATCGAATTTTCAATATATTATATATTCTTTTTTGAAAATTTAAAATATTCATCGTAAAACTTTAAATTCCTCACGATTAATAAAAAGAGCAACTAAATGAAATTCTAATTCCCATGAACTCAAATTCATTTTAGTTGCTCTCTATTTTATATCCTATCCCTCGTGAAATATTCGTACATATCTTCACGAATTGGTGTCTGTATTTTATAAAAGAATTGAATTACAGTATCTCCGCTTCTTTCTCTAGCTACTAATTTAGGCTCTCCTATTGTCTTCATCTCACCAAGGAAATAAAATATTCGTGCTCCATCTTTATCATCTTTATTTTTTCTCATAAATAGATAGATTTTCGTTTTATTATTATAGAAATAGTCGCACTCTTTCGATTCTAAATTCCTTCTTGGCTTCGACATTGAAGTAAAACCATTGTCTGGTAAAAATCCATGCGTATAATCACGGTTAAATGAATTTTCATCAATATCGTAATTAATAAACACCGGCAAAGTCTTTGTTCTTTCATCATACTTATAACCACCTATAGCAAGCGGCACGTAGTTAATTCCCCACGAGAATAATTTACAAATATCCTCGAAACTATATTTCTCATACAATACAAAATTAGTATCTTTGTATAAATTATCTTTGTAATACTTATTATATCTGTAAATTCCATAGTCTACCAAATTTTGTAACAATTCCCTAAAAATCTCTGATTGTAGCTGTTCTTTGAATTCTTTAGACATTCTTATCTCAGCAACATTCTCTTCAATAAATATACAATCATGAAACTTCTTCTTAGTGACACTACTAGTTACGAAATTGTTAGTAAGTATCTTTCTACTAACATCCAACTCATAATCTGCGATAAATTTATTATAGTCTCTTAGCATAATTTCTTCAAAATCTGTAAGAATATCATGCTTCTTCTCATCCAATAATAAACGTAAAATTATAAGTTCTTCTACCTTTTTACTCAAGATTAAATTAGTAGAAACAAAATTTAGCATATTCTCTGCAGTCTTCGTCAGTTTTCCACTATATTTAAACTGTTTTTCCTTCTTAGTTAAAAATGAATAATAACTTCCAGCTACTTCGAAAATCTTTCTAACATCAATAGCATCATAGTTTTCAAAATCTGAATAAGTAGGTATTCTACCAAGTTTATTTTTTAGCTTATTATATTCATCAGTAACAAATAGCCACGTGTTTAACTTCACATTGTCTATCGCACTATAAATTCTCTGTTTAGAGATTTCATCAAAATGAATAGTCGACATCCCAGGAATATACCTAGTCCCCTGAGATAAAAACTTCCTTACGGTATCTTTATCATAACTATTGTCTCCAGATAGAGCCACAGGTATTAAAAAGTTATTCTTGTAATTGGCAATAAAATCTATTATTACTACAAAATCCTTATTCGCAGATTTTCGCAAACCGCGACCCAACTGCTGAATAAAAATAATAGAACTTTGAGTGGGTCTTAACATAATTACCTGATTAACCTCTGGTATATCTACCCCTTCATTGAAAATATCTACAGTAAATATATAATCTAGCATATCGCCATTATTCGCAACTAACTTAGCAATCTCCTGTTCACGTCGCTCCTGACTATCTTCACCTGTTAAGCTAGTGGTATTGTAACCACGTGCGTTAAACTCTTCACTCAGTACCTTAGCTTCTTGTTTTGACGAACAGAAAACTAGACCCTTTACCCTATCTCCTGAATAACCATAATAATTAATCTTACTTATAATATGCTCGACACGTTCATTAGACACTAGATTTGAAAACTCGCTCAGTTCGTCAATAATCTTACCATCAACTTCTAGATCACTAATCCCGAAATAATGAAACGGACATAATAATGAATTTTCCATCGCTTCTTTTAAACGAACTTCATAAACGATATTATTGTTAAATAATTCATAAATATTAAAATTATCGGTTCTATCAGGGCTTGCCGTCATCCCTAGATAAAATATCGGTTTGAAATAATTCATCAATCTAAGATAACTGTCAGCCCCTGCCCTATGTACCTCATCTATTATAATTTCATCAAAATGACTATCGTTAAAACTCTTAAAAACATCTTCTTTAGACATAGTTTGAACAGTAGAAAAAATAAAATCCGCTTCTATATTTTTCTCTTTACCTGTAAGTAAACCATAGCTACGGCTAGTTCCAAAAATAGTTTTGAATGTCTCCAGTGCCTGACGAGCAATCTGTTCTCTATGGACTATAAACAACAATCTCTTAGCACCTATACTCTTCATCGCAAAAGCAGCCGCAAATGTCTTACCAGTTCCTGTCGCAGAAATAAGAAGACCCTTATTATCTTGATTACGAAGTTTTTCGAAATTTTCTATAAAACTCCTTTGCATCTTATTCGGTTTAATTTCCTTGGAAATAATTTTCTTAGTAACAGTCTCAATCTTGTTACTAGCGAATTCTTCAACATACTTATCTTTTATTTCATAGTAAGACTTAGATTTCTCCCATAAGCTATTAAACTCATCTAAAATATTTTCCGTTAGAGTCCTATCTCCCTCAATAAAAGTATTCCATTCTTTATTTATCGTAAGTGCAGCACTCGTTAAGTTCGAACTTCCCATCAGCACTTTCCATGAATCACCATATTTAAACAAATAGCCTTTAGTGTGGAAGCCGTGTTTATTTTCTACACAATCATAAACCTTTAGAGAGATATTTTTAAAATTAGACAATTTCTCTAACACTTTAGGAGTATTAAAATATAAATAATTCGTCGTTAAAATCTTTCCACGGATATTTTTTTCTTCCAAATTCTTCAAAGTTTGAAGTAAACTTGTTAAACCACTTTCTGAAATAAACGCCACGCTGAAAATAAATTCATCGCACATTTCTAATTCACTCTCGAGCGTACTAAGAACTTTCTTCGCTTCTAAATGATTATTATAAACAAATGTATTCTTCATTTTAACCTCCTTCTGTTAGATTATCCATTAATTATTTCATATGTTATTAATGCTTCTTTCATAACTTTTACATTATGAACACGTACCATTCTAGCTCCTCGTTTCACCGCTTCTAATGATAAAGTCGCACTTACTATATCTCTATCCTTCGGATTACTATTACCACCTAGCACATAATCTGTAGTTCTCTTTCTACTCACCGCATATAAGATTTCACACCCTAGCGAATTAAGTAACTCTAATTTTCGTGTGATTTCTAAGTTAGCTTCTGCAGTTTTACCGAATCCCATTCCAGGGTCAACGATAATATTTTCTTTCTTCACACCTGCATTTAGACAAATATCAACACTCTCACCTAATTCACGCACAACTTGTTCAATCTCTTGCCCTTCTTCTACACCACCATTGTGCATAATAAAGATTGGAATATCATACTTAGCAGCGACATCAGTCATAGTACTTCCTTTAGCACCATTCACATCATTTAGTACATCTACTCCTGCTTCAATCATGTATTCAGCTACATTAGGCTTATACGTATCAACGCTAAAACACACATCAGGAAATGTTTTTCTTAATATTGGAAATACGCTTTGTAATCTAGCAAGTTCGTCTTCCTCACTAACTACAGTAGAACCTGGACGAGTCGATTCAGCACCGATGTCAATAATATCTGCACCTTCAGCTACCATCTTACGAACACCTTCTATCGCAGCTTCCGCATCATAAAAATCTCCTCCATCTGAAAAAGAATCAGGAGTAAAGTTTAATATCCCCATAATTAAATATTTTTTTTCATTTAATAATTGTTTTAATTTATTCATTCTGTCACCTTATCATTTTATTTTGCATACCTTACTATTATATCATGTGACTATGGGGTTTGCAGTAAAAAAAGAAGTTATAAAATTATCTTATACATCAACATACAATTATAGATATTCTTACATAGTTCAAAAAATAACCTCATCTCTCTATTTTGAGAAATGAGGTTATTACTAGTTAATAAACTATTTAATTATTTTTCTTTTCTTTGACGTAGTCTCGCAGCTACTGCTAGTGCCACCAATCCTGCTACAGTTGCCATACCTGTTTGACTTTGTCCTGTATTAGGTAAAGTTTTTAATTCGTTTGAATTAATTCTTGGACTTTGTAAATTAGGTTGGTTATTTGATGAACC
>NZ_KQ959959.1:0-9393 GCF_001553035.1 Gemella haemolysans | reverse complement strand
TGTAAATTAGGTTGGTTATTTGATGAACCTGGGTTTTCTCCCGGTTTATCTCCTAGGTTGTCTCCTAAGTTATCTCCTGGATTTTTCCCTGGGTTTTTCCCTGGGTTGTCTCCTGAGTTACCACCAGGGTTCTCTCCTGGGTTTTTCCCTGGGTTTTTCCCTGGGTTGTCTCCAGAATTATCTCCCGGATTTTTCCCTGGTTTATCTCCCGGTTTATCTCCTGGGTTTTTCCCTGGTGTGTCTCCTGGTTTTGGTTCAGTATCCTCTATTTTACTTCCTACAAGGACTATCTCTTTTATAGCATTTTTAATTACCCTTTCACTTACTTGCGCAGTTAATTCTCCTGTCTCTTTATTTGCTAATAAATATGATGTAATTTTTAATATTTCTCCATTTACACCAGCTTGTAGTACTTTTCTCACACCTTTAGGTAATGTTCTATCTATTCTTTCTTCAGTATCGTATGCTACTCGAATAATTTCTTCTTTTGGTTTAGTCCCTAAAACTACTTTCCCGTCTTGAACATCTACATGAGTTTCTTTTATTGTGTTTATTTCTACTCTTCCTTCAACAGGTTGTTCAAATAGTTTGTTATACAAGTCTGCAAAATAGTACTCTGCTTTATCCATTGGTGAGAATGCATCCTTGTATTTTTCATCTTCAGGATAAATTCTCTTTATATTTTCTGGAGAATTAGTATCAATGATATATCTTGGATAATCTTTACCAAATACACGTTTGAATATATATCTACCCAAATGTTCTGCAAATGCTTCTTCTTTATTTTCTGTAAAATATTTTGGATAAGGATTTGCATTTTTAAAATACTTATTATATACATCCTCGTATTCCTTACTATTTCGGAAACCTTGTACTTCTCTTCTAAGATATATTTCTGGAGATATTTCTTCCGAAGGACCGAATGCTAATACCTCTGGTAGATTAAAACCTCCACTATAATCGATTATATGACCAATTTCATGTAAT
Organism: Gemella haemolysans; assembly: GCF_001553035.1. Classification (GTDB taxonomy): domain Bacteria; phylum Bacillota; class Bacilli; order Staphylococcales; family Gemellaceae; genus Gemella; species Gemella haemolysans_B. The sequence goes on along the minus strand of NZ_KQ959959.1, from coordinate 8,406 downwards.
AAAACAAACAACATTGTTATAGGTTGATTATGCTCTTTAGTATATTTAAGCCTTATACTTTCATTATGTCCATTAGCCAATCCTTGTGGTTTATCTAATTTGTCTGCATGTGGAAGATCCTTATCTGTAACTATTAAATTAACAAGATTTTTTCTATACTCATATGGAATTTTTTCTATTCCTTCTTCAAATTTCTTTTTTATATCATCAGGAATATTTCCTTCATATCTTATATTTAATTTTTCTTTTGTTCCTTTAGAAGAATTAAATCGTCGAGTAATACTTTGAAATACTACCTCTCCTTCTTTGCTCAGCATTTCCTGATACTCATTTAATTTACCTAATTTACTTATGGCTAATTTAAATCTCAAATAATTCGCTTTTACATCAGCATACATCCCATCAGTGATTATATTCTTGGCAAAATAATTTCTAATATTCTCTTTTTCTAACTTATTATCTTTATTTATCATTGATAAATGGTTTGTAGTATTAAATTCTACAAGATAATTAAAGCTATTTGTTAGTAATAAATTATAAAAATCTTCATCTTTTTCTAATGAATAATCTCTCAAACCATCGATACTAGTTACTTTACCTAGCGCTCCTTTTCTTAAAGCACTATTCTCTGGATCTAACATTTCTGGTGTTAGAATCGTAATATTTTGTTGAGAATCAACTAGTTTTAAAGTTGTATTTTCACTATGCACTAATTCTCTAGCACTAATTTTATCTGTAATATTCTGATTTTTGGGAACTGATACAAATAATTTATTTATTTGTATCTTATCACTTGGAAGTTCTTTAGACTCATCTTTTGAATATAAATTTTCATTAGAATATACATAGTTATTAGAGTAAAGCGCTTTTTCTACATCTTTTCCTAAATCAAATTTTGGTGAAGTTACCACTTTGAATGTTGTTATTTTAGTTGTTTCTCCATCTTTAGCTTCTTTAACTACTTCTCTTGTTCCGAAATCCTTAGTATCATCAACAACATATTCTACTTTAGACTTTTCAATTTTTCTTTCAATTTGTGGCTTAGTTCCTAAAACTACTTCACTTTCAGTAGGTTCTTTTCTTTCAGCAATTTTATTACCATCTTTTTCGATAAGTTTAAGAGAACCATTTTCTCCTTTAGTTTTTAACTCTCTATAACCAACATCTTTTGTTTCATCAGCAGTATATTTAATAGGACTTTCTATCGTCCTCTCTTCACTGATTACATCAGCAGCATATGTAATATTATTATGTTGATATATTGCTTCTCCTCCTGCTATTGCAAGAAATGTTACTACAGCAATTTTTGCAGAAAAAGTTCCAATTTTAGTTTTTCTTATAGAATATATATTATCTTTTTTCAACGTTTCTCTCCTAATTCTATTTTATAACGTATTTATTTAAATGTAGGATAGAGATTATTATCTCATATCCTACACTTATTGATTTTTACTATTTAGTTTCCTTTAGCTTTTTTTCTTAATCTTGCAGCTACTGCTAAAGCTACTAAGCCTGCTACAGTTGTCATACCATTTTCACTTTTACCTGTATTAGGTAAAGTTTTTAATCCATTTGGATAAACTCTTGGGCTTTGTAAATTAGGTTGGTTATTTGATGAACCTGGAGCTTTATCTCCCGGTTTATCTCCTAGGTTGTCTCCTAGTTTATCTCCTGGGTTTTTCCTTGGATTACCATCTGAATTATCATCTGGTTTCTTAGTTCCTACTAATACTACTTCATCTACTACTTCTTCAAGCATAGTTTCTTGAGTTACTACATCTAACACTTTTCCGTTTTCTGATAGTGTTATTGTTTTAATTGATTTACGACCTTTTTTACCTTTTATTTTAACTACACGTTTTCCTTCTTCTAATGTTGGATCGTTTTGTTCAATAGTTTTATAATTAACATCTTCTTCTTTTACTTCTTCTTTAATATTTATAAAAGGTTTTGGATCTATAGGTGGCTCTTGTTTACGTTCATTTGTATAGATTTCTAATAAACGATCATATTCTTTTTCTAAACCTTTTAATTCAGATATTAATTTTTGTAATTGATCGTTTAATTTTGTTTGAGTTTGTAAAAGATTTGTCAACTTAGTTACTATATCTTGAAGTTGACCTTTTACTTTAACTAGTTCTTTTTCATTTTCTTTAAGTTTAGCTACGTTATCTTCCATATCTTTTTTCTTTTTATTTAAAGATTGGATTATATCTATAATTTTGTTCAGATCTTCGTGTTTATCTTTAGAAGCTTTTAGAGCATCATCATATTCTTTTTGTGCTTTATTTGCATCAGCTTTAGCTTTGTTTAATTCATCATGTTTTTGTTTTTGAACATTTAAAGCATCATTTAATGCTTTTTGTTTAGAATTTTGATCTTCTGTTACATTTCTTAAATTTTCTTCAGCTTTTTGCTTTTCTTTTTCTGCATCTTGTAAATCTTTTGCAGCTTTATTAAATTTATTTTGAGCGTCTTGTGTTTTTTCTTTAATTTTACTTAACCCATCAACTTTATTTTGAGCGTCAGTAACGCCTTTAGTAGCTTTATCTAATTCTTGTGTAGCTTTTTCAACGTCTTTTATTACATCGTCGTATGCTTTTTGTAATACGTCTCTGTCTGGATAATCAACATTGTCAAGTAATGTAGCTACACCATAACGTTTTTCGTATTCTACATTATTCGTATCATTTTTAACAAATCCTGGATTAATTGAGATCGCGTGTAGCTTAAATGTTCCATCTTGTAAATGTGAGAATGAAACCCCTACATTCTTAGAACTAATAAGTGATAATGCGTGGTTGTAGTGCCCACTTAATTGCCCTTCGTGCATAAAGACATCGAAGTATTTATACAGATAAGTAAATAATTCAGAGCGTGTTACTGTGTTGTCAGATCTTTTCGAAACTATTAAATTTTCATAATATTGTCTTTCTGTATCAACTCCTGGATCAGCTGATGTATCTAATCCACGTTTACGAGCGGCATCGTTGATACCACGTCCGAAGTGACCATCGACTGTTGCGTTGTTGTCTACAACTGATTTAGCGACTTCTTTAGCGAATTCAATAGCGTCTAAGTGAACTTTAATTTTATCTGAAATACCTAATTGAGAACGTGCGTCATTTACTAGATGTGCAAAGTATTGAGATAACTCAAGAAGCACGTCTTGCGGTAAGTTGTTGATTTCATAAGTAATTTTATTATCAGTTTCATTGCCGTATTTTAAAGAATTTGCTGATGGTTGGCTGCTTTCAAGTACTTGTAATTTTTTAATCATGTCAAGTTCTCGGCTATTTTTGTCAGCAAAGAAATCATCCATAGCTTTGTCCTGTTGGTTAAAATATTCTTCTCGTATATTATACGCATCACGTGGATTTTTGGCTTTCCATGCATCTAAATCAAATTCTTCGTTATGAATGCTCCTAAATTTGTTAAATGCGTCTAACCATTCTTGTGTCGCTATGAATTTAGTTGGGTATGGGAATGCTTTTTTAAGAGCGTCGTCAGATTCTTTTTGTTTACGTTTAGCTTCATCTAAAAGACGTTGTTTTTCGTCTCTATTTTGTTTTTTGCTATTTAAATCAGAATTTGCATCATTTCTACGATTTGCTAAATCTTGATCGTGCTTTTTACCATCGTCTAGTTCTTTTTGAGCGTTATCTTTTTGTTTTTGTTTTTCATTAACGATTTTCTCAGCTTCTGTTAATTTCTTTTTCGCTATATCTATTTGTCCAGGGTCAAATGCTTTTTTCTTAAAATCCACATCTTTATCTGCTTCATCTGCTGCTTTTTGAGCGTCTTTAACTTTTTCATCTGCAGTATTTTTAGCATTTAGTTTAGCCACTTTATCTCTTTGAGCTTGGTCAAATTCTTGCTCTTTAGTAGCTTTATCTGTTTCAGCTTTTTTTATATCATTTTTCACACCTTCAATTACATCTGGTGTTATTTTTTTTCCTTCGTCAATATCTTTTACTAAAGAATCGACTTTTTTTTCTAATTCATTTTTTTCATTCTGAGCAGTTGCAATTTCATTTTTATTAACGTCTACTTCTTTAGTTTTATTATCAATTTCGATTTTTTTGTTATCAACATTTTTCTTTGCTTCTAATACTTGTTCATCAGAAACAGTGTATGTTTTATCTTGTTTAACACTTGTTTCCACAGGGACATCCGCCGCTTGAACTTGTGATCCAGTGTAACTAGCTCCTACTATCGTTAAACCTAATAATACCGATGCTGTTCCGATTTTATTTTTTCTTAAAGAAAATCTTTGTTTTTGCTTCATAATTATATCTTCTCCTATAAAATTTTAGTGATAATTTTTTGAAATTTATGTTAGTTTAATCACTTCTTTTGACCATTTTATCAAAAAAAAAAAAAAAAAAATCAACATTATTTACATAAAAGATAAAAGTATTATTTAAGAAAAATATTTAACTTCTAAAATTTACAGAAAAAGGGGAGGAGCCAAAAGTCCTAAATTTTTTAAAAAAATGTATATGATAACTCATAGATGCAGTAGTTTATTAATATCTAAATTCACTTTTTATGAAAGTTTTTTAGATATCTAATAAACTGTGCGAGGATGATTCGACAAAAATCAATTTCTACGAAAAGTCACTCCCTTTGATTTTTTTGATATATTAAGATTTACATTTACATATATTAGATTACTTAAAATTATTCTCAATTTAACTTCTCATTTTTCGGTGTTTGTATTGACAATAAACGAAGAAATGTTATAATCAAGAAAAGAGGTGATAATATGCCAACAACAAATTTAAATATAAGTACAGATAAAATTGTAAAAGAAAATGCCGATAAAATATATTCGGAATTGGGATTAAGTATGACAACAGCCGTTAACTTATTTTTACGTGCTACTATCAGAGCAAATGGTATTCCATTTGATTTAAAATTAACAGCTGATAAAGAATTATCAGAAGCTAAATTATTATTAGAAGGTATTGAAGATATAAAAAATAATAATCTTATTGATGGAGAAAAAGTTCTTTCGAATTTAGAAAAAAAATATGGAGTATAAATATCAATTTACTTCGCATGCAGAAAAAGACCTTGATAATATATTATCTTACCTTGAACATAATCTAGTAAGCGATACAGCTGTAAGAAACTTTTTAGAAGAACTTCGACTAACTATGGAGAATATATGTCTATTCCCTTGTAGCTATAAACTAATTCAAAATAAATATATTAACAACATAGCTATAAGAAAAGCTCTGATAATGCAATATATTCTATATTATTCAGTAGATTCTGTAAATAAAAGAATTATAATAATTAGATTTTCTCATAGCGAACAAGATGCAGATAAATTTTTTAAAACAATGAATATAAATCAATAACAATAAATAGCGACTCCAAAACTAAGATTTCTCTTGAAATCAAAATTTTAGAGTCGCTATTACTCTTTTTTTAGTTTATATAGTACTTCCAGTTAAACAATCTTTAATTTTATTTATTGTTTAACTCTTTAAGTCTTCTTAATCTTAGATTTTCTTCAACGAACGAATAACTGGTTCTTTCCTAAATGCATAATACAATTGAACTGCCATTACAACCCATAGAATAGGTTCTACAAATATTACTCCTAAATATCCTGCACTTGGAATAATAAATATTACAAATAATATTTTCCCTAGCATTTCTATAATACTTGAAACTAGTGGCATCATCTTTTGCCCTAATCCTTGCAGAGCATTTCTCAATACTAAAAGTATCGCTAAAAATGGATAAAATGCAGAACTAATCTTAAGATATAGCGAAGCTTGGTAAATTAGTTCTTCATCGTTACTTCCCGTGATAAGTTCATTTAAATATGGACTTGCGAAAAATAGCATAATACAGATGAAAACTGACCAAATTATCGTAACAAGCGCACCCTTACGTAATCCTTCAACTATTCGACTATATTGTCTTGCTCCAAAGTTTTGCGATGTAAAAGTCGTTATGGTCGCACTCATAGATCCTACTGGGAGCAGTACGAACATCATTATTCTTCTAGCACTTGTCTGAGCACTGATAATTACTGGACCTAAGGCATTAATAGATGTTTGTAAGATTACTGTACCAATTGAAACAACAGAAAACATAAGTCCCATTGCCAAACCTTGGCTAAATAAATCAGAATAAAGTTTTTTATTCCATGTAAAATGTTTTTTTGTTGGAATTAGAAATGGTGTTTTTCTACGAATATAGTTAAAACATAATACTGCAGAAATACCCTGTGAGATAATTGTTGCAACTCCAGCCGAACGTACACCCATATGTAAGTATGCTATGAAATATATATCTAATACAGTGTTAATAATTGCTGAAAAAATTAAAAAATATAATGCAGCCTTACTATCTCCTACTGCTCGAAGTAATCCCGCACACAAATTATACGCAAGAGTAACACCTACAAATACTACTATAAGATAACTATACTCATAAGATTGATCAATAATATTACTTGGTGTCCCTAGTAATTTCAGTAACGGATATAAAGTAAAATTACCTAATACGGCAATCACAATACTCAATACCCCTCCTATTACAAATGTGGCAGCTACAGCACTCTTTAACTTTTCATAATTTCCTGCACCGTAATGACGAGCAATAACTATACCCATACCATTTCCTATACCTAATGCAAAACCAACTACAAGTTCAAATATCGCAGCAGTAGCTCCAACAGCAGCAAGGGATTCTTCTCCAAGGAATCTACCAACAATCATAATATCTACCGTATTATAGAGTTGCTGAAAAATATTTGCTATCATAATCGGTATCGCAAAAGCAATCATCGCCCGTAAAATCGGACCTTCTAATAAATTTACTGATGTTTTTTTCATAAATAATATTATAGCACTTTGAAATAAAGTTTCAAGAAAAAACCTGAAAACTATTCTGAAAATGGAGAAAGGCTCATCGAAAGATGAGCCATATATTTCACTGATTCGAAACTAAAAATTTTCTCGTCCTTTTGTCCTAAAAATTCTAGTTTCTGAAGCATGTGTTATTCGTACATTCTATCTTCATCCTTTGGACTTGATAGAATTACGACTAACCGATGAAAAAAAATATTATTAAGTTTTGTTATGTTTATATTATATCCCACTTACCTTACGTGAACCTTAGACTATAATTAAAATGAAATTAAAATTGAAAACTAATTATTTTCCGAAAACACTTTACTAAAAGAATAACTTTTCAAATATATCTCTTATATTGACAATGCTAAAAAAGATAGTATATTCTTATAGTGAGGTGATAATATGCAAAAACACAACGTAAAGTCTATTACAAATAAAATTTTTAAAAAAACATCTAATCATATTCCAAAAAGTTACAATTCCAGACAAATAAAGAACGATTAGAGGCTAAATTACTACTGATAGGAATTAAAGATATCGAAAATAATAACCTTATTGATGGAGAAAAGATTCTCTCAGATTAAAAAAATAAATATAATAAATAGATATAGTATAAAATTAGGAGTAACTCAAAAAATAATTTTTTTGGTTACTCTCTATAGTTTAAAATAATTAAGAACGAACTGATTATTATCCATAAATTTATAAATCAAAATAACTTTTAAAAGCATCTTTTAATTTTATTGTATCTGATTCTTCTAAATCATAAATCTTTCTTCCTAAAAATCTACTTTTATGAACTTCTCTTATTTTTCTAATTTTTATAAATGCCTTCTCATATGTCGGATTTTTTTGATATTTTGTACAATCTATAGTTATTCCACCCCTATATTTCATGCCTTTTTTCTTACTTGTTATAGACGCTACAATAAGTGTATCATCTTTCTTTGACATCTTGCTCATAATAACAGCATAGTGCTTCCCAGAAATTTCTCCACCAATATTTTGTTTGAAATCAATAAGATATACTCCAAAAACATCAAACATCAAAATTCTACCTCATATCGAAAAATTAGGCACATCAAATAGATATGCCTTTTGGTATCCTTAACTAATAAGGCTTTCTCTTCTTCAAGTATCTCTCCTTAACTAATAAGGCTCTTGATACAATTTCATAGTATTACAAAATAATCTTCATGTCAAGTCGGAAACCTATAAATTTTGAAACCTTTAATAGTATGTCTATTACTCCATACCACCAACATGGAGAAAGGCCCATCTTTCGATGAGCCATATATTTCACTGATTCGAAACTAAAAATTTTCTCGTCCTTTTGTCCTAAAAATTCTAGTTTCTGAAGCATGTGTTATTCGTACATTCTATCTTCATCCTTTGGACTTGATAGAATTACGACTAACCGATGAAAAAAAATATCTATTATCTAAATATTTCAAACTCAAAATCAAAAATTACCTATAAAATGGAGAAAGGCTCATCTTTCGATGAGCCATATATTATGAAAAAA
>NZ_KQ959958.1 GCF_001553035.1 Gemella haemolysans | reverse complement strand
AGAACGTTGCCAGGCAACAGTGAGAGCCTTCCAAATGGAAGGTTCTTTTTTTATTTAAGTTTTTGTCATAACACAAAACAACTGCCATGAGAATAAAACTCATGGCTTTTTTAATTGGAATTTTATAGATTGAACTTTTTATTAATAAAGTATTCAATTAAGAGTAAGAGTAATTTTAAAAATAATTAAAGATACCCTACATTTTAAATAGGGTATCTTTAGTTATTATTATTTTTTTGTTCTATGGATATATGGTTTTCTTTCTGCCGGTTTAATCTCACCCATGATAGAATAAATGTTATTATCTGTAGCTAACAAGGCATGTCCACAAGGAGCTTCAAAAGGAATTTCTCCTAATTGGTACCAGCGGTTTTCATTCAAGTTGTATACTAATTCTTTTTTATTCCACTTATAATCACTTACAGGACGTCTAAAGTATGCGTCACGATATTTTGCATGATCTTCACCTTGTAATGTTGTTAAATTGAATACAGCATCTTTCCAAACATCTTTATTGAAGCCGCCGATTACTAGTAGTTCATGGTCGTTTAATGGAGCCCAATCAGCACCGAGTAGAGATACTTCTTCATTATCAATTTCTACATCAGCTAGTTGTGTCCATTCTTTTGTTTCTAAGTTTACTTTATATCCATCGTTATATGTTTCACTAGCGCCACCACCATATACATAAAGTTCATTATTGTATACATAGCTTACTGCTTGATTACGTAATTTTCCAGGAAATTCTGAAAATACTTCGAATTTCTTAGTTGCTAAATCATATGCATAAAGTTCATTGTTATTTGATCCGTTGATAGATCCGATACCGAAGTATAGTTTATTGTCGTGAACTTTTGCGATAACATTTTCTACAGTAAGTGGAAGAGTGTCGACTACTTCAACTTTTAATTTATTATCAACAACAGTGAATGCCAATAATTCTGATGATGTTTCAGTTTTATTAGCAATGTAGTATAGTGTATCGTTATGCACTGCACTTGGTCCATAGGCTAGAGGATAGTCAAATTGAATTTGATCTAATAAAGTTACTCCGTCAGCTGTTTCTTCATATAGATATATATCTTTATGATTTACTTTAACTCCACCATCTACAGGAAGTCCACCTGGGAAGTTAGCACCACCACCGAAGATTAGTTTATTGCCTAATACTCCTTTAACTAATCCTGCTGTACCTATATTATTTTCGTAGCCTTTTTGAGCCGCTACAGTAGCTATATTTGTCCATTTTAGTTGTGTACTCATTATTTTTTATAGTACCTCCCTATTATTTTTAAAATCAAACGCTTACATCGATATATTTTTTAGAGTGGGAGGGGCCGACTGATGATTTTTCTTAGTCGAGAGCCACTCCCACAACTTTTGTTATTTAAAGTCTGCTTCTTTGTCTACTATTACATATACACTTGGGTGATTTTTTAGAATAGTACAAGGAATATTTTCAGTAATTTCCTCACCTTCTATTAAACTTTTAATCGCTTGTTGTTTAGCTTCACCAAAAGCTAATAAGATTATGTGTTTAGCCTTCATAATATCTTTTATCCCCATTGTTACAGCCTGTTTTGGTACTAGATTAATATCATTATTAAAGAATCTAGAATTTGCTTCTATTGTTTCTTGTTTTAAATCAACAATATGTACTCCAGTATCAAAAGATGTACCTGGTTCATTAAATCCGATGTGACCATTTGAACCAACACCTAGTAGTTGAACGTCAATATTAGCATTATTAAGCGCTTCTTGGTAAGAGTTAAGAGCATTTTCTAAATCTTCAGCACTTGCGTCAGGAACATGAGTGTTTGCTTTTTCTATATCGATATGATCGAATAGATTAGTCTCCATGAATTTATGATAACTTTCTGGGTGATCATAGCTGATACCTACATATTCATCTAAATTATAAGATTTTACATTTTTATAGCTGAAATTACCTGCTTTGTGGTCTGCAATCATTTCTGCGTATAAGTCTGTAGGTGTTCCACCAGTAGCAAGACCTAGTGTTGAATTTTCGTTAATTAAACTTCTTAAAATTTTGTACGCTTCTTTTGAAGCTTCTTTTTTAGAATTAAAAACTAAATATTTCATAGAATTACCCCTTACTTTTTAATCTTCTTTTTTATAAACTTCTTCGCCACGTGCGAATGTTGTTAGTACTTCGTATGTAGGACTAATAACAACAAGGTCAGCATCAAAACCAACTTTGATTTTACCTTTACGATCGGCAAATCCTAGCATTTCCGCTGGGTTTTTTGTACAAGAGTTAATGGCAGCATCGACAGGAACTAAAGCATCCTCAATTAAGACACGTAGTCCATCGATAACTCTTAGTGTAGAACCTGCTAAACGCCCATCATCACGGTGAGCACTACCATCTTCATATATTTCCATATTTTCTCCACCGAAGATGTAGGAACCACGTCCACAACCTTTAGCACATAGTGAATCGGTAATCATAATTCCGTGATCGCGACCTTTAGCTGTGAAGTATGTATTTAAAGCATCTGTTGTAGAGTGGATACCGTCACAGATAATTTCTCCATAAGCATCACGCGCACGCAGTGCAAATCCTACTTGACCTCCGTCACGGTGATGGAAACCAACCATTCCATTATAAACGTGAGTTTGAGAAGTGGCACCGTTAGCGAATGCTAGGTAACTTTCTTTATAATTACAAGCAGAGTGTCCTAGACTTACACGAATTCCTTGGCTTACAAGGTATTTAGTAAGTTTGTAGTCGATATCTTTTTCACAAGCGATAGTAATAAGTTTAATTAGATTTTTACTAGCTGCTTGAAATTTTTTGAATTGTTCAACACTTGGTGTTTGGATACAATTTTTAGGTTGAGCTCCACGTTTTTCTACATCAAGATAAGGTCCTTCGAAGTGAATTCCTAAAATTTCAGCACCTTCGTAACCTTCTTCATATACTTTTGCTACATTAGCAACAGCTTTTAGAAGAACTTCTTCAGTTTGTGTAATTGTTGTTGGTAAAAATGATGTTACTCCCTCAGAAACGATATTTTTAGTCCAGTTACGAAGCCCCTCTTCGTTAACATCATTTGTATCATAGCCATAAGCTCCATGAGTATGAACATCTATAAAACCAGGTAGAATACGATTAGATCCGAAATCATAATCTACTTTATCGAATGCGTCATAATCATAAACAGCAGTAATTTTTTTATCTTCTACTTCTACAATAAGAGGAAGAAATTGTCCGCTTGACCAAACTTTTTTACTTTTTATTAGCATAATAGCACCCCTTTTTAAAAAAATTCTATCTTTTAAATTTAATGTGTTAAATCTTCTTTAATCTAATGTTAACACATTTTAAATATATTTGTAAAGTAGAAAAGTAAAAGTTTTCAAAATTAATTTAAAGGTACTTTAAATGGTTTTTATAAAATAAGAAACCACTGATTTTTTAATGAAAAAATTTAAGGTGTTATATTAATGTAGGAGAGCTAATAATGAAAAATACAAATTTTTTAATCGTGATATTTTTTTAGAATATAATGTCTTAAAAGTACAAAAATTATGTAAACTGATAATAAAATGGAAAATATTTCTAGAATAATAATTTTCTAAATATTACTTCTATTGATTTTATAGAGGAAAATCTCTTTTATATAATGATAAAAATACAAGATACTTACTATTGACTTTGATTATAAGAGGAATATAATTATATTTAGAACAAAATTACTAATTTTATAGAAGTAATTTTATGTTAACTTATTATATAAGAGGTTGAATATATGGATAAATCAAGATTAACCTTTCTTGGTGTAATAATAACAATAGGAATAATATTCGGTGATATAGGAACCTCGGTTCTTTATGTTATGAAATCATTTGTTCATAGTACTGATGCAACGATGAATAGAAACTTAGTTCTAGGGTTTATCAGTTTAATATTTTGGGTAATGACTTTACAAACTACGACAAAATATGTAATGATAGCGCTGAAGGCTGATAACAAAGGCGAAGGAGGGGTATTCTCACTTTTTGCCTTAATAAAAAATAAAACAAGACGTAGTGTAGCACTTTTAGCGATGATAGGGGGAGCAACACTTCTTGCGGATGGGATAATAACACCTGCAATTACGGTAACCTCCGCGGTTGAAGGATTACATGATATTGTTCCTTCTATCAATACAAATGATGTAATTGTCTTAGTGCTTATAATATTTGTATTTATTTTTTCATTTCAACGCTTTGGAACGAAAAAAATTGGCTCGTTATTCGGACCTATAATGAGTTTATGGTTTTTATCTCTATTGCTTTGGGGAGTAAAATCTATAAGTAGTAGACCAGAAATATTAAAAGCTATAAATCCTAAATATGCATTACAGTTGCTAATAAGTTATCCTGGTGTTTTTGTCCTATTAGGAGCTGTATTTTTATGTGTATCAGGAGCTGAGGATTTATATGTAGATTTAGGTCACTGTGGGCGAAAAAATGTCAGAATGGCGTGGTTTTCAGTGAAAGTGTGCTTACTTGCGAACTATTTCGGTCAGGCAGCGTATCTGTTATCGACAAATTATAGCGTGACAAAAAATCCATTCTTTGCGATAGTACCGGATAGTTTTATAGTATTTCAGGTAATACTTGCGACACTTGCTGCGATAATAGCAAGTCAAAGTTTAATCACAGGATCATTTACATTGATATCAGAGGCGATAAAATTAAATCTTTTCCCGAAATTAATGATAAAATATCCTACAGAATTAAAAGGTCAGGTCTATGTATCGGCGGTTAATATAATATTATTTATCTGCAGTAGCTGTGTAGTATTATTCTTTAGAACAAGTAGTAATATGGAAGCTGCGTATGGATTAAGTATTAGTGTAACGATGTTTGTAACGACATTGTTGTTAAGCATATATTTATACAAAGTAAAAAACAAAAAAACTTTTGCGCTAATTTTCTTATTATTCTTCGGAATAGAGGAACTGTTTTTCCTATATGCAAATAGTTTGAAATTCGTAAATGGTGGATATATAACTGTAATTATCGCTTTATTAATATTCTCAATTATGTTTATTTGGTATAAAGGAACAGAAATTAAAGAGCGTGAGAGTCAGTATTTAACTGTAAAAAATTATACGAAACAGTTGTTGAAATTAAGTTTGGATAAAAGTATACCGAACTATGCGACAAACCTAGTATATTTAACAGGTGCTAAGCATGAGGAAGATGTGGATTATGCAGTCTTGTATTCTATCTTGAATAAACAACCTAAACGAGCAAATGTCTACTTTTTCGTCCATATAAATGTACTAGACGAACCATATAGAAGAGAGTACAAAGTTACTAAATTTAGTGATAAAAAAATATTAAAAATCACCTTTAATCTAGGATTTAGAGAAAATCAAAGGGTCAATATGTTTATGCGTCAAGTAATCGCCGATTTATTAGAAGAAAAAGAATTAGAACTGCAGCCTACTAAATATAATTTAAGAGGAAAAGCTGAAACTGTAGGAGATTTTAGATTCGTCTTGATTGAGGAAGTATTAGGTAACAGCAATGGCTTATCTTCATTTGATAACTTCATTATGAGTTTAAGATTGAAGCTTAAAAAAATTACAGTAACCCCAGAAAAATGGTTTGGATTAGATACTAGTGTTATTACTAAAGAAGCGGTGCCGTTAAATGTAGTTCAAAGTACAGTGAAAAAATTAACTAGAATAAAATAAGAAAGATCAGACTTAGAAAAGTAGTTGTAATTTTACTTTACTTATTCTGAGTCTGATTTTTACTGTTTTTAAAAATAATTATTCCTCTTATTTTAAATAGTGTACAAAACAATCAAAATGACAATGTAAATATTGATATTTTGGTCGTTTTGTCAACAATCTGAAAAAGAAGACTAGCTAGTCTTCTTTCTCTTCTTTTGTTTTAATTTTGACTATTATAAAATTAAATATTGTACATATTATGAATAATATAGCTGTATCATAATTTATAAAATTTATTATTACTAATATTGTTATAGTAATTATTGATACTATTATATGCTTTATGTTTTTGTTTTTTATTGTTAAATTTATATATAGTGATAGTATTAAAAATACTATTAAATAAGATATAATTTTTTCTAGCATAATTTAATAACCTATTCTTAAATGATAAAAATCAAATACAGTATCATAGCAATAATAACTTCCTGCATGTAAAAGTTCTACTCTAGGATTTACACAATATATTACTAAACCATGAATAAAAGAATCTGTTAATTTAGAAGTTATTATTTGATTAACTACATAAGTTGGTCCAGCTGGTGTTAATTTTAGTAAGGTAGATACTTGTGGAGAAGATAATACAGTGACTAAAGGATAGTAAGCTAGTGCTCCAGCAGATACTAACCAACCTGGAATATGAATATCTTTAGCTGCATCGCTAAAAAATTCAATCTAAGCATATCCTGTAAAAACCTTGTCTTGTAATAAGCTTTCAAGTTCTTTTTCTTTAGTAACTTTTACTTTTTCTAAAAATATATAGCATTAATAATTTTCTTCTAGTTTTCTGAATTCATCCCTAGTATGTTGAGGTAGACTCTTACCGTAGTCCATCATAAGGACGATGTCTTTAAATGCAGCTTTTGGAATAGCTAGACGTTCTATGTCTTCAACTCCAACATCTAGATTAATATCGTCTATATGGTTTGATTTTAGTTTTTCTACAAAGTCTGGTTCTGCGACAAATGGTGAAGATAATCCGATCATATCTGCGTGTAATATAGCTGCTTCACATTTTTCGACAGTATTGATACCACCCGATGCGATTAATGGAATTCTTCCATTTAAATGTTCGTAGACAACTTCATTAATAAGGCGACCGTGATGTGGACCTTCCGCACGTACTGTATTTAGATAAATATTTTGTCCCCAGCTGGCAATTGCCATATATGATAGAGGTACTCTTTCTAATAACCAATCTGTAAGTTGATTAAATTCTTCAACTGTGTAACCAACTTCTTCACCACGTGTTTCTTCAGGTGTTGCACGATAACCGAAGATAAAGTCTTTAGGTGCTTCTTTTTTGATTACTTTATATACATCTTCAAAAACTTCAAGGATGAAGCGTGAACGATTTTCTAATGTATCTACTCCATATTCATCGTGACGTTCATTAGAGAAGGTAGAGAAGAATGTCTGTAATAGAAGACGTTGGGCACTAGAAATTTCTAAACCATCGAAACCAGCAGCGATAGCACGACTTGCAGCACGCTTATAATCTTCTCTTATTTTTTGTATATCTTCTATAGAAAGAGGATGAACGATATGTTCTATAGGAGAGTTCAGTTCCATATAGCTTGGACCAACAGCGCGCCTATTTGTAGTAACGTAATGGTTAGCGAAACGTCCTGCATGTGTTAGTTGGAGGATAGCCTTCGCTCCACCAGACTTCATAGCTTGTGCCATCTTTTTAAGACCAGGAATACATGCATCATCATGGACGCTAAAACCATATTCAAAAAGTTGACCTTCAAGATTTATATAAGCGGCTCCAGTGATCTGTAAAGGCGCTGTATTTTTTCGTCTTTCGGCATAAAGAAGATCTTCCTCTGTAATGAATCCTTCTGCAGTAGAAGAGTTCGTAGTCATAGGCGAAAGAACAAAGCGATTCTCTAGTTCTATTCCGTTAGCCAGTTTGACAGGTGTTAATAATTTTGATTTCATAAAAAATACCCCTTTAAGTAATGTAAATAACATACAGCTAGGACCAATATATAAGCGATAAGAAATGAAGCATTAAAATCTGTAGTAACTTCTTTTTTATTTATGTAAATCTATAAAAGTTAAATAGATTAAATCACCATAATTTTTTTATAAAAAATTTAAACTAGTGGTGCTAGGTGTCTGTACTTTTACTGAAAATGTGTTATAATAAGTTTGTAGTTTCAGAAAAGGTTTTCTTACGATTTATTATATCAGATTATTAGACGAATAAAAAGGTGAAAATGAATTTAAGAATAGATAAATTTTTTAATAGCCCTGTAAAAAACAGAGGATAGAAATTATGTAAATCTAAGTAATATGTAAGAAGAGGAATAACTCAATAAAATCTATTTCTCCGAAATTGTAATTTTTGAGGCATTCCCAAGTATAAAATAAATGTAAAATATAAGAGGATAATAATATGAAACTTAGTATTTTAGATTATGCTATTGTAGATGAAGGAAAGACTGCGATAGAGGCTATAGAAGAGAGTGTAGAACTTGCTCGCCTAGCTGAAAAACTAGGTTATAGTCGTTTTTGGATGGCTGAGCATCATCAGGTTCCTGCCTTAGCTAGTAGTAGTCCAGAATTATTAATGTTGCACCTTCTTCAAAATACAGAAAAGATACAAATAGGTTCAGGTGGAATAATGATTCCTCACTATGCACCGTATAAAATTAGCGAATGGATCAAACTTCTAAGTGCTCTATATCCAAATAGGGTAAATCTTGGAATAGGGAATAATCCGGGGACCAAAGTAGTTCAGAAGTTGATGGATACTACACCTATGATGAGAGAAGAGTACAATGATAGTTGTAGAGAATTATTAGAACTTCTTACAGGTACTGAAACACTAGTTCAACCACCGGAAGCGAAGGTAAGTCCGATGTGGCTATTATCTACTAGTGAAAAAAGTGCAAATCTAGCTGCGGAGCTAGGGCAAAATTATGTGTATGGTCTATTCTTTAATCAAGCTGTAGATTATATAGAGACAGCTAAAAGATGCTTAAATACGTACCGTACAAAAATGCGTGAGCAACAAAAATCCCCCCAAGATGTGGTTGCGGTATTTATTGCGATAGGGGAAGATGAACAGGAAGCGAAAGATTTAGTACGCTGTTTAGATGTTTGGCTTCTTGGCAAGAAAGAATTTACAGAATTTGACAGATTCCCTAGTATAAAAACAGCTAAAGAGTATGAGATAAGAGAAGCGGATATAGAAAAAGTAGAAAAAAACAGAACGCGTTTAGTTTGGGGTACGAAAGATGTAGTAGTAGAAAAACTAAAAAAACTAGCTGCGGAATTCGAATTAGAAGAGTTGATGTGTATACCTTTAGTACCAAAGATAGAGAGAAGAAAAAATATTATTGAGATTTTAGCTAAAGAGCTAATGGGAAAAGAGGAGAAAAATTAATGACTTGGAAGGCGATAGAGTTAGAAGAAAACAATGCCGAAAAACTAGCACAGCTAATAGAAGAAGCTGAGGCGATAGTCATAGGAATAGGCGCTGGAATGTCAGCTGCTGATGGTTTTACTTATATTGGAGAGAGATTTACGAGTAACTTTAAAGATTTTGTAGAAAAATATAAGTTTTTAGATATGTTGCAGGCAAGTTTGTTTGATTTTCCGAGTTCGCAGGAATATTGGGCATTTCAAAGTCGTTTTGTCTTGCTAAATTACTTTGATCAACCTGTAGGTGCGAGTTATCTTGCGTTAAAAAATATCCTAAAGGATAAAAATTATCATATTATTACGACAAATGCTGATAATGCTTTTGATGTTGCGGGTTATGATATGGATAAAGTCTTCCATATTCAAGGGAAGTACGGGCTTATGCAGTGTAGTAAACATTGCCATGCGAAGACATATCAAGATGAAGCTTTAATGCGCAGACTGGCTGTGGAACAGGAGAATATGGAAGTCGACTATAGGTCTATTCCACTATGTCCAGAATGTGGAGCGCCACTTGAGGTTAATAAGCGTAATGCTGAAAAAGGAATGGTAGAAGATCTGATATTTTTCGAACATCTTGATAAATACAATGAATTTTTAGAAAAAAATCGTGATAAGAAAACATTATTTATCGAAATAGGGGTTGGATTTACGACACCTCAGTTTATAAAATATCCATTTTATAGAGAACTTGATAAAAATCCTAATGCGTTAATGATTACTATGAACCAGAAGAAATATCAATTTCCAGAAAGGATTGCTTCTAGAGTATTGTGGTTTAACCAAAATAGTAAGGATTTAACGTTAGATGTGGAAGAGTTATTGAAAAAATGGGAGTGACTCAAAAATCGTGATTTCGAAGAAATCAATTTTGTCGAGTCATCCCCGCACAGTTTATTAGATATCTAAAAAGCTTTTATAAAGCGAATTTAGATATCAATAAACCACTGCGTCTATGAGTTCTCATATACACTTTTTAAAAATTTAGGCCTTTTGGGTCAGCCTTGTAATAACTTTTCAGGTAGTGTGCATCAAGTGTATAACATAGACTGCGAAAAAATTCGCAATGAGATTTTATAATATTACAGATTAAATTATAATAAGACTTTAATAAAAATTATATTAGCCAAAAAAATACATTAACAAAAATTAAAAAATAAAGGAGAATAAATTATGTATTTAATAGAACCAATTAGAAACGGAAAATATTTACCAGATGGAGCGCTAGTAATGGCGATGCAAGTTTACGTACTTAACAACATCGATATCGATGAAACTGTAATCTTCCCATATTACTGTGAACCAAAAGTAGAAATCGGATTATTCCAAAATGCTGAAACTGAAGTAAACCACGATTACATGAAAGAAAAAGATATTATTCTAGTTCGTCGTGATACAGGTGGTGGTGCTGTGTACGTTGATAACGGTGCTGTTAACGTATGTTTCTTAATGCCTGGAGATACTGATGTATATGGAAACTACAAAAAATTCTACCAACCAGCAGTAGACGTACTTCACAGTTTAGGAGCTACAGAAGTTGAACAAAGGGGACGTAATGACTTAACTGCTCGTGGTAAAAAAGTAAGTGGAGCTGCGATGACATTAGTACGTGGTAAAATCTACGGAGGATATTCATTACTTCTTGATGTAAACTACGAAGCGATGGTTAATGCCTTAACTCCAAACCGTAAAAAAATTGAATCAAAAGGTATTGAATCAGTAAGAGCACGTGTAATGGGTATGCGTGAACTATTAAAACCTGAATACCAAAATGTAACAATTGATGAGTTCAAAGACTTAGTTATTTGTGGATTAATGGGTATCGAAGATATTAAAGATGCGAAGAGATATGAGTTAACTGACGAAGACTGGGCTGCAATTGAAAAATTAGCAGATGAAAAATACCGTAACTGGGATTGGAACTACGGAAAATCACCACGCTATAACTATAACCGTGATGCTCACCTTGCGATCGGAACAGTTGATTTCAGCTTAGAAGTTGAAGAAGGCCGTATTACAAAAGCGAAAATCTACGGAGACTTCTTCGGAAAAGGTAACGTACGTGACGTAGAAGAAAAACTTATCGGAGTAAGGGTAAAAGAAGAGGATTTACTAGAAGCTCTAGGAAGTATTGATTTAGCATTCTACTTCGGTAATGTAGAAGCTAAAGAATTAGTAGACTTAATCTTAAGCTAGTTTTACAAACTATGTAAAAGAGGTGTGAGTTTATGGAAAAATTATTAACTCCCATAAAACTAGCGAATGGTGTGCAGTTAGAAAATAGGTTCGTACTGTCACCGATGACGACTAATTCTTCTACAAAAGATGGAATTATCACAAAAGAGGACTTGGATTATGCATTAAGACGTGCCAACTCAGCTCCACTGCAGGTAACAGGTGCGGCTTATGTCGATGTTGATGGGCAGTTGTTCGAGTTTGGTTTCGGTGCACATGATGATAGCTGTATTCCAGGACTTACTAAGATGGCAACTGCAATGCAAGACGCTGGAGCGAAGGCTATTTTGCAGCTGACTTATTCAGGTGCGGGTGCTAATTACTACGGGGTAAATCATAAGGTTTATGGTCCTAGTAAGTTGAAGTTGCATCTTCCGTTTGAACATGAGGTAGAAGAGTTGTCTCATGAGATGATCGATGTGATTAAACAAAAATACAAAGATGCTACGAGAAGAGCGATACAGGCTGGCTTTGCAGGGATAGAAATATCAACAGCACAAAAGCTAATGTTGCAGACCTTTTTCTCAACGGTATCGAATAAACGCCATGATGAATATGGTGTAGATTCACTAGAAAATAGAGCTAGATTTATACTAGAAGTTTTTGAAGCGGTGTATGAAGTTATAAGAAACGAAGCACCTAAGGATTTTATTCTAGGATATAGAGCAACACCAGAAGAGACTCGTGGTGCGATAATCGGTTATACTGTTGAAGAATTTAACCAACTCACAGATTGGATACTAGAAAGAGCGCCATTATCTTACATTGCGATAGCGAGCTGGGGACAAAATATTTACCTAAATAAAGTTCGAGCTGAAGGACCTAACGAAGGTCGATTGATTAACGAAGTAGTTCATGAACATCTAGCGGGACGAGTTCCTTTGATGGCGACTGGTGGAATAAATAGTATAGAAAAAAGCCGTGAAGCTATTATTCATGCTGAGATGATTGGATTATCTAGTGTTTTTGTTGCAGAACCGGATTTTGTAGCTAAATTCCGAGAAAATCGTGAAGAAGATATTAATCTAGATGTAGGTGTGGAGGATATCGAAAGACTAGCGATACCAAAAGCTGCATTTAAAGATATTGTGCTTATGATGGATTATGGTAAGAGTCTGCCCCAACACACGAGAGATGAATTTAGAAAATTAGAAGAAAATTACTAAGAAGCTCTCTGTGATGGAGGAGTGAAAGTAGTAATTAAAGAATGAAAGACTATTAGGATGAAGCGGCTACTGTTATCTAAGGTTGAACTTGAATAATGGTAGCTGTTTATATTGTAGTGTTTTAGAAGACGAGGAGTGCTTATGTATTTAATAGAGCCGATAAGAAATGGAGAGTATATTTATGATGGAGCAGTATCTTTAGCTATACAAGTACATGTTTTGAATAAATTGAACTTAGATGAAGATATAATATTTCCATATTGTTGCAAACCGAAGGTGCAGATAGGTCTTTTTCAAAATGCCGAAAAAGAGATTAACCATGAGTACATGAAAGGTCACGGAATCACACTTGTTAGACGTGATACAGGTGGAGGAACGGTATTTTTAGATGAGGGGGCTGTGAATATTTGCCTTATTATGAATGGTGATAGTAATGTTTATGGCAATTTTAAAAAATTCTATGAACCTGCGGTAAATATTCTACAGGATTTAGGTGTGAATGAGGTTGAACAAACAGGGAGAAATGACCTTGTTGTTGACGGAAAGAAAGTTAGTGGAGCTGCGATGACTCTTGTTAATGGGAAAATTTACGGCGGATATACACTACTTCTTGATATTGATTATGATGCGATGGTTAATGTACTAACACCTAATCGTAAGAAAATTGAATCAAAAGGAATTGATTCGGTACGAAGTAGAGTTACAGGTCTTAGAGAATATTTAGATGAGGAATATAGAAATTTATCTGTAGTAGATTTCAAAGATTTATACTTATGCCGCCTGTTTAACTGTGAAAGAATCGAAGACATAAAACGTTATGAACTTACAGAAGAAGATTGGCGAGAAATCGATGAGTTGCTTTCTAAGAAATATCAAAACTGGGATTGGAATTATGGAAAATCACCACGTTATAATTATAACAGAGATGCTCGTCTTGAAATTGGGACTGTTGAGTTTAATCTGGAAGTAGAAGCGGGACGAATCACAAAAGCTAAGATTTACGGAGACTTTTTCGGAAAAGGTAATGTCAGTGATGTTGAGGAGAAACTAATCGGAGTAAGGGTAAAAGAAGAAGATTTACTAGAAGTGTTAAAAAGTATAGACTTAGCTCACTATTTTGGAAAAGTAGATGCAAGAGAACTTGTTGAGTTGATATTGAGTTAAGGTAAATATTAAATGATATCTTGATGTAGTGACTTATTAGTTTTTAGTTCCAATTGAAATTAAAAATCAATTTCTGTAGAATTAAAATTTTTGTTGACTTTTTTTTATTTATGTTGTATAATTTTCACTTCAGTAAAAAATCAGTGTTAAATTAGAACATTGATACTCAAGAAAACTTATAAAAAAGAAAGAAAGAGGTTGTAAAATGAAAAAATTAGCAAAAGCTTTATGGATTGAAAAGAACGAAGGAGTTTACATTGTTGGACCAACAGCTGAATTACAAGATGACGTTGGTACTGTAGGATTCGTAGAATTTTCAAAAAATGAAAAATTAGCAAAAGATGATGTTATCTTACGTTTAGAAGCATCAAAAACTGTATTAGACGTAAATGCACCATTAGCTGGTGATGTAGTAGAATACAACAAAAAAGCTGAAGAAGAGCCAACTGTATTAAACTCAGCTGATCCAAAAGAATCTTGGATTGTTAAATTAACAAACGTTGATGAAGCTGAATTTAACAAATTACCAGACTATAAATAATATTAATTATGTACTAAATTCGGAGCTTGGGAAGACCTGGCTTCGAATTTTTCTTTTATATATAAGAGGTAATGTATAGATTATCTTCATATATTGAACTATTTAATTAATTAGGTTAATAAAAGAAGTTGAGGTTAAATAATAAATCGAAGTTATCCGACGGTTGATAAATCAGTTTTCTTTTTGAGTACACTTCATAGAAACAACATATTAAAATATTTGAAAATAGATAAGAAAAATGATAAAATATATCGTTAGAGATGTTAAGTTTTAAAGAATATTGGTAAGTGAAAATTATAGATAACAGTATAAATTAGGAGAATAAAGATGATAAAAAAACAACATAAGATTAACATTAACCAGAGAGATAATAGATTTAGTATTAGGAAATTTAATGTTGGGGTTGCTAGTATAGCTGTATCTTCTGTGGCGATAGCAGGGGTGATGTTTCTTGGAAATACTAATCTAGCCTATGCAGGAGAAGGTGATTCAGGTTTTAATAGAACGGGAACGGGAGACTCGACAGTAGTAGATGCACAAGAGTTTGTAATGGTGACTCATGAGAAACCGGGTGGCGTAGTGGAGGATGTAGCTATTTTAAAATCGAAATTTTCAGAAAGTCTTGATCAATTAAAGAAAGATTATCCTGGATTTACTGCGACAAATTTACAACTTGTTGGAAAAAATAAATATAAAATTACATATGTACCGGTTACTACAACAAATAAACCAAGTTCAACAACAGAATCTGTAGCTACTAATCAAACACAACCAACAGTTGAAAATAGAGTCAGTTTACAAGGTAATTTAGTTGGAAAACAAACAGAATATAATGTAGGAGAACAAATTATCTCAACATTTAGATTAGATGTGTCTGCACCTTCGAAATTAGAGGATGGGTCTTATATTTTAGTGAATTTACCAGCTAACGAACCGATTACTGATGTACAACTTGGGACTGCTTTAAAAGTTGAAAAAGTAAATGATACA
This sequence comes from Gemella haemolysans, assembly GCF_001553035.1. Lineage (GTDB taxonomy): Bacteria > Bacillota > Bacilli > Staphylococcales > Gemellaceae > Gemella > Gemella haemolysans_B. The sequence continues at coordinate 3,019 of NZ_KQ959958.1, read as the reverse complement.
CAATATAAAATTTATACTGGAGAAGTTCCAAGTGGTTCGTATGCTAGCTTTAATATAAGTTATAAGTTTGATAAATATAGAACGGGACGTAATTCACAAACTACAATTACAGCTCAGGTAGTTGATAAGACTGGTACGGCTATTACACCAACTACTTCTACAACAGCTAGAGTAACTAATACAAATAAGAGTGGATATGCTAGTATTTATGTAGACAGTGAAAGTGGAGCTAGAGATTTAGCTTTATTTAACACAAATGCGCCGGGTGATTCTATTGATGAAACTAAGAATAAAGAATTAGTTTTAAAATTAACTACTTTCAATAAAGAGACTTCAGCGGTAAATAAAATTGTTCATGAAGTAACGTTACCAACTGGTGCAGTTTTATCTCAAGCATCTATAAATGATGGTTGGACTCAAGAGGGGACTATCGCTCGCTATACAAGAACAATAACAGATGCGAAGCCTATGTTCGATCAAGGGAATAATACTAGTGATGATACGCTTCGTATTAATATGCGCCAAGCAGGTACATTAGAAGAGTTTTTAAAAGGAAAAGAATTTACATTTACAGACAATGTAATTTATACAGATAAATCAGGGGAAACAAATACAAGTCAAGGAACAACTTCACTAGTAGTAAAAGCTGTTAATCCATATGAGAATAACGGGGGAGGAGCAACACCAAATGCAGCAGGAGCGCAACCCCCATTAGTGATTAATAACTTTACTAATGAACAGAATCATGAAAATAGAGTGAATATTGCAATTCCTGGAATTAATACGGAAACAGATGATAAGAGAATTATAGTTTTCTGGAGAAGTGTTAATACTCCGACAAAAGTTAAGGAAGTTGAATTAACGATTGATAGTGATTTTAATCAAAAGAGATCTCTTGAGTTTTATGGTATTTGGAATAAGAATGGGGCTTATGCTGCTTGGTATGCACCAGACGATTTAGGAACTAGTAATACGTTTGAAGTATATACGGTAAATGGGGCAACGGAAACGAAGTTAGGAGAAATTTCCTTTAAGAAAAACGGTGGAACTTCTATAGATTTACCAGAAGGGACAACTAAAGTTGTATTAAAACCAAAAGGCGAGATGAACTTTACAAGTAATACATTAAGTCAAGCTGGTATTTATTTACACCAAAATTTAAAAGGTTTAGAAAAAGCTAAACAAATGGTAGCGGAAGGAAAAGAAGCTAAGAGTATCGTTACTGCAAAAGTTTCAACTCAAGATACAGATGTAGTAAATACGAGTATTTCTAAAACTATCTTAGCAGATGCAAGAACTGCTTTGAAATTAGAACCACGAACAGGAAAGGTAGAAACAGTTTTAGCAGGTAATAAAACACAGGCTTTAAGTTCTGGGATAGAAGCGTATAACTATTCTCCTTCAGGTTTAGGAAATCGTGTATATAGTACATATACTTCACATGGTGCTACTACAGATAAGAGCTTAACTTATCTTGGTGCGAAAAATGCTAAAATTATTGTTGAATTACCAGATGGTTTTAGTTATGCAGGAAATAGCCCACTTGTAACTAAAGATGATAATTATCAAAATACTGGTAAACGTGTATTGATTATTGATCCTAAGGATTCAAATACTCGTGAGAATGTAACTCCAGATTTAGAGTTTAATGTAGCACAGTGGGTTCAAACAGGTAGTTATCGTTTGAAATACACATTAGTTTGGGATGAAAATAGATTTCTACATGGATTAAATCCTAATAATGAGTTTGATGGAGATAAGACAATTATCAATACATCAACTTTTACTTATGAAATACCTGTAAGTAATACATCAGGGACACGATTACATGTAGATGTAACCGATAAAAATGATCAACGAGAAGGGTATACAACTTCGTTACAGAATTTAGCTCCGAAAACAGATGTGACATACCGTTTTACATTATCAAATACAGATAATTCAAAATTATCAAATAATGAAGTACTTGTGACATTACCTAAAAAAGGGGACAAGAATATTGTTGATACAAATATAGCCCGTAATTCTGCATTTGATGTAGAAGCTACAGGAGAAGCAATAGCACCTGCAGGGTGGACTGCATACTACTTAACTTCTCCGATTAATGGAAATGCTAATGAAGTTGCTGCAGCAACAACTTTAACAGCAGATCAAGTTACAGATTGGAGCAAGGTTACAGCAGTTAAGTTTGTTTCTAATCAAGGAACTACATTAAATCCGGGATTATCAAATGAATTTTTAGTACCAGCAAGAATTTCTAAAGATGCAAAAGATAAACAGGTAGCTTATATTTCAGCAGCAGCAAAAACAAATGCAGAAGAAATATATAATGAGGCGAATGTAGCTTCTGTTACTATTAAAGTAGAAAATATAAAAAATGGAGCTGTTAAAATTGCATATGAAGATATGCAAGGAAATACAATTAAACCAACAATAACAGCTATTGAAAAAAGAGCTTATACAAAAGATTATAATGTAGATACAGAAGAATATCGTCCTGATGAATTTACATATAATGACATAGCCTATAGATATATGAGAGTCAAAGAAAATTCGGCTCCGGTAGAAGGTGTTATTAACAGTGAAGAAATCACTGTAACTTATGTTTATGATACTTTGTATGAAAATGTTCCGGAAACAAAAACAATCACACGTACAATTAAGTATGTAGATGCAAACGACGAAACTAAAGAAGTATCACCAAAAGTAGTTCAAACTGTTACATTAACAAGAACAAACAAACGAAACAAAGTAACAAATACACTTGAAGAAGGAACGTGGACACAAGGAAGCTGGGAAAAACAAGTATCACCAACACCAGCAAACTATGGAACACCAGATAAAGAAAGTGTATCGTTAGTAGAAGTAACACCAACAATGGAAGATACAGAAGTAGTCGTGAAGTATCCACAAGCAAAAGAAGACGAAGTAGAAACAAAAGTAATTACGCGTACAATTAAGTATGTAGATGCAAGTAACGAAACTACAGAAGTATCACCAAAAGTAGTTCAAACTGTTA
>NZ_KQ959957.1:65804-89345 GCF_001553035.1 Gemella haemolysans | reverse complement strand
TGCAGTTTCTGCATTTGTCAACAGCCTGAAAAGTTCGCAGAAAAATTTCTGCGAACTTTTTTATTCTGAAATAACTTGATCTAAATTTGATACTATTCTCGCTCTTCCCTGTACTTTAAAATTTACGATATTATCAAAAATATTTAGAATTATAACTTCTCCCTTATTTAATATTTCAAGAGCTTCTTCATTATTCGTTTTTTTCGTAATTACTTTTACATTATCGACTTCAGCTCTAATAATAATATAGCTGCTTTCTTTCATAATCTACTCCTATTAATACTATAACTTAATTTTATATTGAATATCCTTAACTAATTCTGTATCTTCTAAGAAAATACCGGTTTTCTTACTAGTCACTGTTTTAGAACCAATTTTCTTAATTCCACGCATAGCCATACACATATGCTCAGCTTCTATAATTACATACACACCTTTTGGTTGTAGTTGTTCTTCTATTGCATTTACAAGCATCAATGTCATATCTTCTTGAATTTGAAGTCTGCGACTTGCGCTTTCTACAAGGCGAGCTAATTTACTAAGCCCTGTAATTTTCTTATTATTTGGTACATAAGCTATGTGACAAACTCCATAAAAAGGTAACATGTGATGTTCGCATAATGAGTAAAACTGGATATCTTTTACTAAAATAGGTTCATCATTATCTGATTCAAAAAATGTATTAATTTCCTCTTTTGGATCAACATTTGTTTTAGATAATAACTCTTCATACATTTTTACACATCTTTTTGGTGTATCTAGTAATCCAGCTCTTGATGTATCTTCTCCAATATTTTCTAATAATGTTTTTATAAGTTCTTGTGATTGTTCTTTATTTTTCAAAACTATCCTCCATTTTTTTATAAAAAAAAGAGCTACTAAGTAGTAACTCCTCTTTTTGAATTAAATTGTTATTATTTAACTGCGTCTTTAAGAGCTTTACCAGCTTTGAAAGCAGGAACTTTGCTTGCAGCGATTTCAATAACTTCATTAGTTTGAGGGTTGCGTCCTTTACGAGCAGCTCTTTCTCTTACTTCAAAGTTACCAAATCCGATAATTTGGATTTTTTCACCTTTAGCTAAAGTTTCTTCAACTGTTTCTACGAATGCTTCGATAGCTGCAGTTGCTTGTTTTTTTTGTAGTCCTGATTTCTCAGCAACTTTTGAAATTAATTCTGATTTGTTCATTAATTCTTTACCTCCATTATTGAGTAACGGTTCTCCCGTTTCACTTATTAAATATTACCATATAAATCGCTAATAATCAAGGTTTTATTACCGAATTTTAGCGTTTTTTAAGCATTTTTGCAATATTTTTAACAATTATTTTGATTTTTTTTATTTATACAATAATGTATAGACTGATTTTACTCAAATTTGTTTAATTCTTCTGCTGCCATTTTATTCATAAGGTTATTAACACAGTCTTTAATGCTTAATCCTTCGTATAGTACCTTATAAATATTTTCAGTTATCGGCATATAAACATCGTATTTTTTTGATAAAAAATAACAAACTTTTGTAGTTCGCACCCCTTCAGCTACCATGTCTAATTTTTCAATCGCTTCTTCTAATGAATATCCTTGTCCTATTAAATAACCGCAATTATAATTTCTTGAGTGCTTAGATGTACATGTTACTACTAAATCACCTATTCCTCCTAGGCCTAAGAACGTCATTTCATCAGCCCCTAGTTTTTTTCCTAATCTTGTTATTTCAATTAGTCCACGTGTTAATAGAGCTGCTTTGGCATTATCACCATATTCCATTCCATCAATCATTCCACATCCAAGAGCAATAATATTCTTAAGCGCTCCGCCAACTTCAACACCTATTATATCTTTATTAACATATATTCTAAAATATTTATTGTGGAATATCTCTTGAGCTATTTTATTTAATTCGTCATTTTTAGATGCAATAGCAACTACTGTAGGATTCCTTAATATTAATTCTTCTGCATGAGAAGGACCACTTAATACTCCTACTCCTTTTAATTTATCACTATCAATTTCATCAGATATAACTTCTGACATTCTCTTATTAGTTTCCATCTCTAAACCTTTAGAAACATGGATAATAAACTTAGGTCGTTCTAAATATTTATTAATATCTCTTGCTACTTCTCTCATCACTTTTGTAGGGACTGCTATAACAATTACATCTGCAAATTCTACTGCTTCTTTTAAATCGCTAGTAGCAATCACTTCTTTTGGTAAAACAGCATTTTTTAAATACCTACTATTAGTGTGGTTTTCATTAATTTCATCTCTCGATTTCTCACTTCTTGAATATAAGCGTAATTCATGACCGTTATCAACAACTGCTTGTGCTAACGCAGTTCCCCAACTTCCCGAACCTATCACAGATATTTTCATCATTCTGTCCTCACTATAAATTATTCTTAATTTAATTATATCAAATTTTCAAAAAATATACATTAATTTTACTTATAAGTTTAACGACATAATTACTTAAAACTTATAAGTAACATGCATAGTTACAATACTATTTTTTTCTTAAAAACTATGTTATAATTTAAGCATAATAAATATAGGAGGTAATTTTATGAATTGGTTTGAAATTACTCTAATCGACGGAAATCGTGGATTAATTAACTTAAACAATATTGTTGATATTTGGAAAGGTCTAAACGATGAATATGCTACTATTTCTCAAGTAAATGGCGAAGAAATTGAAGTACCAGCATCAGAATATGATAGACTAAAACGTGCATTAGATATAAAAGGATACGTATTAGGAGGATTCTAATATGGCTAGATTTTTAAAAATATTTCTTACTTTATTATCAATTACCGCAATTGGTATAGGATTATATTATTACTTCAATAACGCTTCTTCATCTTCAAATGATAATCAAGTCGACGATAAAACAAATATAGAAAACATTGTAAAAAACGAATCAACTTCACAAGAAAAAATTGAGGGAACTGTAGTAGCTAAACGTTCTACAGAAAACAATTAATTTTGCGAAAGGATAATACTATGAAAAAGAGTACTTTAAAAAAACTAACAAGTTTATTCCTTACTTCGACACTTATTCTTTCTACATTAAGTGCATCAAGTATAAATATAGTAGAAGCTAAAGGAACATCAGCAAGACCTAGCGCATCAAGATCAAGTTCTAAACCTAGTTCTTCTAAACCATCTAGTAGTAAATCGAGTTCTAAACCTACTACATCAACTGCTAGCAGTAAACCAACTACAGGAACTACAAAAAACTTCACAAAGAACTCAGGTGGCTCATATAATAAAGATTATAATAGCTACAATAATCAAGGATATAAAAGACAATATACAGATTATATAAATAATAACTATAGAAATAGTGGTTTCTTCTCAGGTAGCACGATAACTAACGCTCTTTTATGGTATACGCTATTTAATTCAGCTACATCACACAATACTGTTCAGGCTAGCGATAAACAAAAAGAATTAGTGGATAATGTTAAAGATTCAAAAGTTCCAGTTTATATGCTTGAAATTAAAACTAAAGATGGTGAAACAAAACACGTTACCGTTACAAAAGAACAATATGAAAAAGTTAAAGAAGGAGATAATATCTCTTTAGATAACGGAAACTTAGAAATTAAAAATCAATAATATTTAATTTTGTCCAAGAGTATACGAATACTCTTGGACATTTTTAAATTGACCATATAATACAAAAAACTTTCGAAATAGTTACCTACTTCGAAAGTTTCTTTATTTCTATTCTTCTGAATATTTAGCTTTACGAGCTGCTTTTTCACGAGCTGCTTTATCTAATTCTTTTTTACGTAGACGAATTGACTCTGGAGTTACCTCTAGGTACTCATCATCACTTAAGTACTCAAGACTTTCTTCTAAAGTCATGATACGAGCTTTTTTAAGTGTTACTGTTTGATCCTTAGTTGAAGAACGTACGTTTGTTTGAGCTTTAGCTTTTGTGATATTAACTGTTAAGTCATTTTCACGGCTGTTTTCTCCAACAATCATACCACCATATACATCAGTACCAGGTTCAATAAATACTGTACCACGATCTTCTAAACTTGAGATAGAGTATGCTGTAGCTTGACCATTTTCTAGAGCTACTAATACACCATTACGACGTCCACCAACACGCCCTTTTTGCATTGGTTGGTAAGAATCGAATGTGTGGTTAATAATACCATATCCTTTAGTCATAGACATGAATTCAGTAGAGTATCCGATAAGTCCACGAGCTGGAACGTTAAAGATAAGACGAGTTTGTCCATTTCCGTCAGCTTGCATATCTACCATATCCCCTTTACGTTGACCTAATGATTCAATAACAGCACCAACACTTTCATCTGGTACATCAACTTGAACACGTTCAACCGGTTCACAATCTACACCATCGATGTTACGGATGATTACTTCTGGTTTAGATACTTGAAGTTCATATCCTTCACGACGTAAGTTCTCGATAAGAATTGATAAGTGAAGTTCTCCACGTCCACTAACTACCCAAGAATCACTTGTGTTTGGTTCAACACGTAGTGAAACGTCTGTTTCTAATTGTTGCATTAATCTATCTTCTAATTTACGTGCTGTAACGAATTTACCTTCTTTACCAGCAAATGGCGAGTTATTAACTAAGAAAGTCATTTGTAATGTTGGTTCATCGATGTGAAGTACTGGTAATGCTTCTTGGTGATCTGTTGGACAAACCGTTTCCCCAACGTTAATATCATCCATACCACTTACTGCAACGATATCCCCTGCATGCGCTTCTTGAATTTCTTCACGTTTTAATCCAAAGTAACCAAAAATCTTAGTTACACGGAAGTTTTTAACTGATCCGTCAAGTTTCATAAGAGAAACCGATTCTCCTACTTTCATACTTCCACGGAATACACGTCCGATACCAATACGTCCAACATAGTCATTATAGTCTAATAACGCAACTTGGAATTGAAGTGGTTCGTCTCTATTATCTTTTGGTGATGGAACGTAATCAATTACTGTTTCATATAAACATTGCATGTTTTCTTCTTGCGCACTTGGATCACTCTCTAAAGAAGCTGTTCCGTTAATTGCTGATGCATAAACAACTGGGAATTCAAGTTGCTCATCATTTGCACCTAATTCGATAAATAAATCAATAACCTCATCTACTACTTCCTCTGGACGGGCTGATGGTTTATCAATTTTGTTTACAACAACGATTGGTTTTAAATTTTGTTCTAAAGCTTTTTTAAGAACGAAACGTGTTTGAGGCATTGTTCCTTCATAAGCATCTACTACTAAAAGAACACCATCTACCATTTTCATGATACGCTCTACTTCTCCACCGAAGTCTGCGTGTCCTGGTGTATCAAGAATATTAATTCTTTTACCTTTATAATCAATAGCTGTATTTTTTGCTAGGATTGTAATTCCACGTTCTCTTTCTAAATCGTTAGAGTCCATAGCTCTTTCTTCTACGTGCTCGTTTGAGCGGAAAATTCCTGATTGTTTTAATAGCTCATCAACTAGTGTAGTTTTACCGTGGTCAACGTGGGCTATAATCGCTATATTTCTAACATCATCTCTTAATTGTACTGACATTTTTATCTCCTTGTTCTTACTTTATAAAATATATGTAATCTTAAAATTCATATTTTATTTAATCTAACTTATCAATAATACCACTATTTTCCTTTATTGTAAACAAATATACTAGCGAAAACACTTTATTTTAAGATATTTTTTTTCGTTAACACTTTCATCAAAAAAAAGAAGACCAAGTATAACTCGATCTTCCTTAATACTATTCTTTTATTATGGGTGTACTGGAATCATCCATCCAAGTACTCCTGTAGATTGAAGTGCGATAATAGCACACACAATTATTAACAGGATGAAACTGTGTTTAACTGTAAATTTAAGTAAGTCTGGCTCTTTTCCTACTAATCCTACAGCAGCTGCTGCTACTGCGATAGATTGTGGAGAAATCATTTTACCTACTACTCCTCCAGATGCGTTAGCCGCTACTGCTAATAGTGGATCCATTCCTACTTGGCTAGCTGTAACTTGTTGTAATTTAGCGAATAATAAGTTAGCTGACGTATCAGAACCAGTGATGAATACTCCAATCCATCCAAGTGCTGGAGATAATACTTTGAACGCTGCTCCAGTTGCTGCTAGAGCATAACCTAGAGTATTTGACATACCTGATGCGTTCATAACATATGCAAATCCTACAACGAATGAGATTGTTAATAATGCGATTTTTACTTCGCTGAATGTTTGAACAAAAGTTGCTCCTGCATCTTTCCAGCTAATTTTAATAATAAATTTAGAGATTAATGCTGCTACTAAAATTGCTGTACCAATTGAACCTACTAGGTCAAGTTTAAATACTGCTGCAATTTCTTTTCCTGATACTGAACTAATAATATTATTGTGAATAAATGGTACCTTCGGATTTAAAGCGATAGTTTTGAAGAATGCTTTAGAAGATTTCATTGTCCAAATGAAGATTACGAATGTTAATACAACGAATGGTGACCATGCTACTAATACTTCTTTTAAACTATGTTTTGGATGTGCTGTATTTGCATCAACTTCTTTTTCATCTGCGAATCTCCAAGTTGTTTTTGGTTTCCAGAATTGAAGTAATACAACCATAGAAATTAATGATACTAATGATGAAAGAATGTCAGGTAATTGTTCACCCATATAGTTAGAACTTATGAATTGTGCTATCGCAAATGATCCACCTGATACTAATAATGCTGGCCATACTTCTAATGTTTTCTTGAATCCAGCCATGATTAATACTAGGTAGAATGGAATAAAGATAGACACTAGTGGTAATTGACGTCCAATCATCGCTGCAATTTCCGCTGCTGCGATTGGAGATCCATTAGCGTATGTAGTTAATCCATCCATTGCTGTTACCGGTGCTCCTACAGCTCCGAATGCTACTGGCGCTGTGTTAGCGATTAAACAAACACCTGCTGCGTAAAGTGGTCTAAAACCTAAACCTACTAATAGTGAGGCTGTGATTGCTACTGGTGCACCGAATCCTGCTGCTCCTTCTAAGAAAGCTCCGAATGAGAATGCAATAATTAATGCTTGGATACGACGGTCATCCGTTAATGAAGTAATACTATCTCTGATAATATCGAAGTGACCAGTTTTAACTGTCATTTTGTATAAGAATACTGATGTTAAGATAATCCAACCGATAGGCATAACCCCGTATACCATACCATGTAATGTTGAGAACGCTGCGAATTGGAATGGCATTTTAAAGAATAAAATTGCAATTACAATCGCTACTAATAAAGTTAATAAACCTGTTAGCCAACCTTTAACTTTTAATCCTGCAAGTGCTACTAAGTAAAACACAATAGGAATTAATGCAACAAGTGCAGAAATATATAAATTATCAGCCACAGGCTGTAATAACTGAGTGAATTTTTCCATGAATACACTTCTCCTTTGTATAAATATATTTTGTTTGGTTTGTGAAAATCTATTATTATAAATAACAAAGTTATATATTAACTAAAAATCAAATATTGTAATAATTCATCTTTATTTTATTTTAGAATAAAACCTACTTTTTTGCTAAATTAGATATATAACAGTTTTTTATCTGTTCTATTTTTTATTATTTATACCACATATTCGATAGTATTTATTTAATGATTTTCTTGATTACATTTAATATTGTAGCACGCTTTCATTTAAATGTAAAGCGTTTTTTTAGTTATTTTTACAACATTTTTAAAAAATCCTTATTTATCAATGGAAAAACTATACTTTTTTTTGAAAATTTTTCCTAACTTTTTTTATAACAGTTCTATAAATCATTTTATCAAATTTGTTTTTTTCAAAATTTAATATATGTTACTATTATTTTTGTACACTATATATAAAAAAAACATATCGTAGTTAATATTAATACGATATGTTTCCTTTGTTTAACATGTAATAATATGTAGTTTTTTAATATCTCTGCTTATCTTTTAAAACACGATTAATTTCTTTATTTGCTTCTTTTTGCTTCAATACATGACGTTTATCGTAGTTTTTCTTACCTTTAGCAACACCGATTAAAAGCTTTGCATAGCCATTTTTAATATAAAGTTTCAACGGAACAATACTCATCCCTATTTCATTTTGCACATTTGTTAATGAAGCAATTTGTTTTTTCTTTAATAATAATTTTCTTACTCTTAATGGTTCATGATTAAATCTATTTCCCTCTTCAAAATGAGAAATATGCATATTGTAAACAAACATTTCTCCTCGCCTTGTTTGACAGTATGAATCTTTTAAATTGATTCTTCCTCTACGAATAGATTTAATTTCTGTACCTGTTAAAACTAATCCTGCTTCAAAAGTTTCTTCTATAAAATAATCATGATTAGCTTTTTTATTTTGGGCAATAACTTTTATTTCTTTATCCATAATCTAATCCTCTATTTTTTACTAATTAATGATTTGTGTTTCAATATTTTAAAGTCTATTTCTTGATTTTCTAAATCAACATTTGCTACTTTAACAATTACTTCGTCTCCAAGTCTATAAACTTTTTTCTTTCTACGACCAATTAATAACATATTTTTCTGATCATATGTATAATAATCATCATTCATTGCCTTAATATGCACTAATCCTTCAATATTACTTCGTTCAAGAGTAATAAACACACCAAAGTTCGTAACACTTGAGACAATACCTCTAAATGTCTGTTCTTGATATTTTAACATATATTCACATTTTTTCATTCTATCGACTTCACGTTCGCAATCAACCGCTCTTTTTTCATATTCTGAAGAACTCTCAGCTAAATCCGGTAATCTAGTGATAAAATTATCTATAGTTTGATCAGATACATCACCATTAAATAAGTAAGTTCTAATCATTCTATGTACCAATAAGTCTGGATAACGTCTGATTGGTGATGTAAAATGCGTATAATATTTCGTAGCAAGTGCAAAGTGACCTATATTATTTATTGAATATCTAGCTTGATTCATAGTTCTAAGAAGAATTGTTGAAAGCATAGTTTCTACAACTTCCCCTTTAAATTTTCTAAGCATATTTGCTAACATATAAGGTTCAATCTCTTCAATTTTACCTTTTGTTCTATAACCAAGACTTGCAGCAATATCAAAGAACTGTCTTAATTTTTCCATTTTAGGCTCTTCGTGAATACGATAAATAAATGGAACTTGCATCCAGTAAAAATGCTCTCCAATTACTTCATTAGCACTTAACATAAAATCCTCAATTAATCTTTCTGATATACCTCTTTCACGAAGAACAATATCTAAAACTTCTCCATTCTCATCAACCACTACTTTTGATTCCGGTTTATCAAAATCAATAGCGCCTCTTGTTTCTCTATTTGCACGAATTTTTGTTGATAATTCTAATGCTGTCTTCAGCATAGGCACATATTCTTTGTATTCATCTATCGTTTCTTTATTTTCTGCATAGACTTCATTAACTTTTTTATAAGTCAATCGTCCTTTAGATTTTATTATGGCTGGATATATATCGTAACTTTCTGGATATCCTTTAGTATTAAAATCGATATCACAACAAATTGTATAACGTAATACATGAGGATTTAATGAACATATGTTATTAGATAATTTTCTTGGTAACATTGGAACTACTCTGTCAGCTAAATAAACACTACATCCCCTATTGGCTGCCTCTTTATCTAATGGACTATCTTCCGTCACATATCTACTAACATCAGCTATGAATACTTTTAGACGATAACCTTTTTTAGTTTTAACTACCGAAATAGCATCGTCTAAATCTTTAGCATCATCCCCATCAATGGTAACCACCATTTCATTAGTACAATCTCTATACTTATCTTCAAGTTTTATTTCATCGCTTATTTTCTCAGTTTGCTCAAGTACTTCTTGAGGGAATTCATTTGGAATATTGTGTTTATAGATTACTGAAAGAATATCAACACCGGGGTCATCCTTATGACCAATTGATTTTATGATAATTCCCTTATGATCTTCAAAACTAACCTTTGAATAATCTGTAATTTCAATTAAAACCTTACTACCATCAACTAAATTAAAGTTTTTAGCATTTGTTATTTTTATATATTTTACAATATTTTTATCATCACTTTTTACAAAAGAGAAAAACTTAGCATTAGTTAATGTACCTACTGTGTATTTAGTATTTCTTTCCAATACTTTTTGGACTATTCCTTCAAGATTACGATCATCCTTATACACACTATCTACTTTTACTAATACAACATCACCCGTCATGGCACTTTGTGTGAATCCTTTAGGAACATATACCTCTATTCCTAAATCTGCTGAATAGACAAAAGCAAAACCTTTTTGATGTAATCTAATAACCCCTTCAATTTCTAATGCTTCTTTAACATAAAGAAACTTCTCATTTAGTAACTGAGTAATTGCAAGTTTTCGTTCTAACTTCCCGACATTTTTTACTAATTCAACAAAATCCTTTGCTGATTCAATATTTAACTTTTCTTTTAAATCTTCTATACTTAAAACTTTTTCTTCTTTAAATATTTTTTCAATTTTTTCTAACATATAATCCTCCTTAATTTAGATTATACAACATATAATTATTTCTATAAAAATAAACCTAAAATGAAATTACATTTTAGGTTCATTATCTTTAGTCTATAATTTTAACCAAGTAAGACACACTAGTGATATAAAAAATATTAGTCCTAGTACTACTGTAATTCTTTGTAAAACTAATTCAGCACCTCTTACTTTTTGTTTTCCAAACAGTTCTTCTGCTCCACCAGTTAATCCAGAAAGACCTCCAGATTTACTTTCTTGTAATAAAACTACTACAATTAGCAGAATACTGCTCACTATTGCCATTGTCATTAAAAAAGTGTGCATACTCTCCTCCTAAAATAATCATTCGTTAATACAATATAACTTATATTAACACATTTTTTCAAAAAAAGCAAATTTATTAAACAATCTTGGTGAAGATAATTCTTCCTGAAGATGTTTGTAAGACACTTTGTACTTCTACTTCAACAGTTTTACCAACTGAACGTTTACCATTTTCAACAACGATCATTGTTCCATCCTCTGTATAAGCTACACCTTGATTACTCTCTTTACCTTCTCTTAATACCTGAACTTTCAATCTTTCCCCTGTTGTTAACATCGGTTTGACAGCATTACTTAAATCATTTACATTAAGCACTTTGATAGCTTGTAAAGTCGCAAGTTTATTAAGATTATAATCAGTTGTAATAATAGCACATTTATATTTTATAGCATAGTCTATTAATAAATTATCTACACCCTTATGCTCATTATATTTATACTTATTATCGATTTCAAGATCAATTTCTCTCATTTTTTGAAGATGCTCAACACAATCTAAGCCTAGACGACCTTTTGCACGTTTTAATGGATCTTCAGAATCCGAAATCAGCTGTAATTCTTTTAGAACGAATTCTGGAACAATAATCTTACCTTCTAAAAACCCAGTTTTCGCAACATCTTGAATACGTGAATCAATTAATGCACTCGTATCCACAACTTTCGATAAAGTCTTCTTTGTGTTAACTTTTGGTTCTTTCTCTTTAGGTTTGTTCCCAAATTTGAATGCCGTAAAGATATTTAAAAATTCTCCTTCACGTCTATATCCTAATACCAATCCTAAGTATCCAAAGACGATATATACTACAGCAGAAATAATTCTTCCCATTATTCCTGCACCTGCTATAACGTCTACCCCTGACGATAGTAAACTAGCCAAAAGCAGACCAAGAATTAATCCAATTGTAGTGAATACAATTTTTTGTATTGGGGTTTTTGAAAGACGATCTTCGATTCTTTTTAACATTGCTACGAATCTATCTGAGAATAATAAAGACATTAATACAAAAACTACTGTAGTTCCAATTGTAACAACAAGTCTTAACATCGTCTCACTCAATGATGCAAAAATATTATAGTATATCAATGCACTAGTTGAAAGTGTTCCTACTGTTATTCCTAGAAAAAAGGAAATAATAATTAAAACTTTTTTCAACATAAAAATCACTCCTTTATAATATTCAATTTTAAATATAACATTATTAATAATAATTTAAAAATATTTTTTATTAATATAAAGAGATATAAAACATCTCTTCTATCTATTCTACTACATTCTACTTAAAATTAACATAACTAAATCGAAAAAATTAAAAGTTTTTTTAAAATATTTTTATAAATTTTAATACTAAGAGATGAATAAGAAAATCATATTAATAATTTCCTCACCCATCTCCTATAATAGTTAGAATACATTGCCAAATGCAATATCAAGACATTCACGAATATCTTTTACTGGTATTATTTCAATACCCTCTGGAAAATCAGCATTTTTCATATTACCAACTGGAACAATTACTCGCCTAAAGCCGTGTTTTTTAGCTTCATTTATCCTCTGTTCAATTCTACTAACTCTTCTTACTTCTCCAGTTAAACCGACTTCTCCAATGAAACAATCATTCATATTTACAGCGATATCTTTGAAACTTGAAGCTACTGCCATCACAACCCCTAAATCAACTGCTGGATCATCAATTTTAACTCCACCAGAGACTTTGACGTACACATCTTGTTGTTGTAATAAATAACCAGCTTTTTTCTCTAAGACAGCCATTAATAATATTAACTTATTATATTCAAGTCCAGTAGAAATTCTTCTCGGATTATTAAATGCTGTCGGTGTAGTTAATGATTGTATTTCTACAAGAAGTGGTCTACTACCTTCCATAGTGCTAATTATAGTTGCTCCAGCAAGGTTTTTACTTCTTTCTTCTAAGAACATTTGAGACGGATTCGCCAAGTCTTCAAGACCACTGTGTTTCATCTCAAAAATACCAATTTCATTAGTAGACCCAAAACGGTTTTTAACCGCTCTTAGTATTCTATAACTATGTTGACCTTCACCTTCAAAATAAAGTACCGTATCAACCATATGCTCCAACATACGTGGACCTGCGATTGTTCCCTCTTTAGTAACATGACCTACTATAAATATAGCAATATTTAAACTCTTAGCAATCTTCATAAGTTGTTGAGTACATTCTCTTACTTGAGTTATACTACCAGGTGAATTCTCTAAATTAGGATTGTAGATTGTTTGAATAGAGTCAATAACTAAAAACTGTGGTTTAATTTTCTTAACAACTTGATAAATTAAGTTTAAGTCTGTTTGTGCATAGACAAAAAGTTCATCAGTGTTATTTTTCAATCTATCAGCTCTTATTTTAACTTGTCTTACTGACTCTTCCCCAGTAACATATAAAACATCATGTTCTTTTGCTAAATATGCTGAGATTTGTAGAAGTAATGTAGATTTTCCAATACCTGGATCTCCTCCTAAAAGTACCAAAGAACCACCAACAACGCCTCCCCCTAGAACTCTATTTAGTTCACTGCTATCAGTAAGAGTCCTTGGTACATCCTGTGTAGAAACTGATTTTAGTTTCCCAGCTTCTACACGCTCTGTATCGTTTGTTTTAACTTCAAATTCTGTATGTTTTGTCGCTTTTTTTGCTTCGACTACTTCTTCCATAGATGCCCATTTTTTACAATTTGGACATCTTCCCATATATTTTAAACTTTGGTAACCACAGGCATTACATTCATACTTAACATTTACCTTCGCCATAACTACCTCTTAGTCTTCTTTACAACAAAACTATCTTTTTTATAATCAATATTGATTGTTCCAGTTAATTCAGGATTTTGCAATAATTCCTCACTTAACAAGTCTTCAATATTTTTTTGAATACTTCGTTTTAATGGACGAGCACCGTATTCTTTAATACTACCATCTTCAACAATCTTAGCCATTGCTTTTTTAGTAAGTTTAATAGTAATGTTTCTATCTTCTAATCTCTTAGATAAACCATCTATTAATAATTCTGAGATTTTTTCTAACTCTTCTTTTTCAAGAGTTTTGAAAACAATTATATCATCTATTCTATTTAAGAATTCTGGACGATATTGTTTTTTCAATGCTTCCATCATAGTGTTTTGAACATTTTTATAATCATTCTTAATTGAATCACTTCCTCCAAAACCTACGAATTTCTGATCGTTAAGCTCACTTACTCCAACATTCGAAGTCATTATTATAATAGTATTTTTGAAATCTACCACACGACCAGCAGCATCTGTTAAACGACCATCATCTAATACTTGAAGTAGGATATTAAAGATTGATGGATGTGCTTTTTCAATCTCATCAAATAATATTACAGAATATGGTTTTTGACGAACTTGTTCTGATAGTTGTCCTGCTTCTTCATGACCAACATACCCAGGAGGAGCTCCAACTAATCTACTAATTGAATGTGGTTCCATATACTCACTCATGTCAATTCGAATCATATTATCTTCAGAGCTAAACAATGCTTCTGATAAGCTTTTGGCAAGTTCTGTTTTACCTACCCCAGTAGGTCCTAAGAAGATGAAACTTCCAATTGGTCTATTCGGTGCTTTAAATCCACTTCTCGCTCTTCTAACTGCCTTAGCTAAGCTCACTACCGCTTCATCTTGGCCAATAACACGCTTATGTAGAATTTCTTCTAATTTTAATAGTCTTTCACTTTCAGTTTCTGTTAGTTTTGTAACTGGAACACCAGTCCAAGCTGCAAGAACTTCTGCTATATGATCAGCAGTAATCTTTATTTTATCTTTAGATAAACTATCTTGCCAAGATATTTTAAATTCTTCAATCTTACTGATTATCTTATTAACTTCATCACGTTTCTTAGCTGCTATTTCAAATTCTTGGTTTATTACAGCTCTATCTTTTTCTTTATTTAAACGACTTAGTTCATCTTCATATTCTTTTAATTTTTCTGGTGATTTATAATATCTTAATTTAACTTTTGAACATGCTTCATCAATTAAATCAATTGCTTTATCTGGTAAACATCTATCTGTAATATACGTAGTACTTAATTTAACCGCTGAATCAATAGCTTCATCTAAAATTTCTACATCATGGTGTTCTTCATACTTATGACGTAAGCCTTCAAGAATTTTAATTGAATTTTCAGTACTTGGTTCTTCAACCTTAATTGGTTGGAAACGACGTTCTAATGCTGCATCTTTTTCAAAATATTTTCTATATTCCTCAGTAGTTGTAGCACCTATACATTGAATTAAACCACGAGACAAGGCGGGTTTAAGAATATTTGATGCGTCTGCACTTCCTTCACTTCCCCCTGCACCAATTATAGTATGAATTTCATCTATAAATAGTATAATATCACCTGCATCTTCAATTTCAGAAATAATGTTTTTTAATCTTTCCTCAAATTCACCACGATACTTAGTTCCAGCAAGCAATGTTCCCATATCGAGTACCATCACTCTTTTACCTAGAAGATTACTAGGAACATTTTGAGAAACAATTCTCTCTGCTAATCCTTCTACTATAGCTGTTTTCCCAACTCCAGGCTCACCTATCAACACCGGATTATTTTTAGTTCGTCTATTTAAAATTTCAATCATACGTGTAATTTCTTTATCACGAGCTAATACAGGATCTAATTTATTGTTAAAAGCATCTTTTGTTAAATCTTTTGCCAAAGAGTTTAGTGTTTTAGTTTTTGCTGAGCTATTATCTGATCCAGCTATTTTCTTAAATCCTTCATATAACTTAGATACTAGTGCAAGATTTTTTTTCACCAAATCCAATAACTCATCAACTATCACATCTACATTTACACCTAGTTTATCAGTTAATAGACGGACTGCTGTTCCTGTTTCTTCTTCTAGTAGTGATAATAACAAGTGCTCACTTGTAACAACAAAACTAGAAGTATCATCAGCATATCTTTGACTATTTTCTATCGTTCTAACAGATCCGTTAGTATAATCAATCTTCATTAGAACATTACGATAAAAATCTGTTCCTTCTAATTCCGCTTCATAAAAGTCTACTACACTTTTTCTAAAATCATCATAGTAAACACCATGTCTGTTAAGCATTTTACATGATATTGTATTTTGCATACTTAACATAGCTAATAATAAATGTTCTGTTCCTACAGCTTTAACTCCAAAATCATTTGCTTCTTCTTTTGCTGTTGTTAATACCATAAGGGCCGTTTCATTAAATCTTATATACATAACATCATCCCCTCTTATTATACTTTATATTTGTTAAGAATCTGATTGTCAAATCCTTAATATTTGATTTTGTTTGATTAATCATTTCTTCTGCACTATTTTCATCGATATAATCTAAAAATTGATTATGAACGGATGAAATAATTTCTATACTATCGATAAAATGATTGTAATCAAATTTATCAATATATTCTTTTTCGAGTAGTATTTTAGCTAATCTCATAGCTTCTTCTACTTCTATAATTTCATTATCTACAGTTTCAATCAAGTAATCTATATAGTCTTTATTTGTGTGGAGAGTTATTTTTGTGATTCTTATAAATCCACCTCCACCTCGTTTACTCTCAATAATAAATCCATGTTCTGGTGTAAATCTCGTTTTTATTACATAATTCAATTGAGATGGTACACAGTCAAATTTTTGTGCGACATTACTTCTTTTTATAATTATATGATCTTCTGTAGCTTCTTTGAACAAATTCATAATATATTGTTCAAGTATATCTGTCATATTATTATTCATAATAAGGGCACCTCCTTTATTGACTAAAATTGACCTTTATTAAATTATACTACATATGGGGTATTTTGTATACAAAAAACATTGATTTTTAGGCATATATAAATAAAAATGAACGACTCAAAAATCATGATTTAAAAAAATCTATTCTTCCTGAGTCATTCATTATAATTCTATTTTCTAATTAAAGTATTTAGATTAAAAATATTTATCTCTATTAGTTAGTTATTTTTTTGTTTTGATTTTCTATTAAAAATCAGGTTCATTACAATCGCAACAATTGTACCTAATACAATACCACTATCAGTAAACATACGGATAAAGCTTGGTAATTGAGCAAATGCTGTAGGAACTGTTGTTACACCTAATCCTAAACCAACAGAACAAGCAATTATCATAAGATTTTCTTGTTTAGCAAAATCAGTATTCCCTAACATTTTCACACCATATGCAAGTACCATACCAAACATACTAATCATTGCCCCTCCTAGTACTGGTTGAGGTACGATTGTAGCTAAAGCTCCAATTTTTGGAATTGATCCAAAAACTAGAAGTAACAGTACCATTACATACATTACTTTTTTACTTTTCACACCTGAAATTTGTACAAGTCCTACGTTTTGAGAATAAGTAGTATATGGGAAGGCATTTACTAATGATCCAATCATAACCGCTAATCCTTCCGCTAAATATCCTCTTCTTAAATCAGGTTCTTTAACCTCTTGATTACAGATATTTCCTAGGGCATAATATACACCAGTCGATTCAATCATACTAACTATTCCAACTATAACAAATGTTAAAATCGCACTTATATTGAATTCGAAACCAGCGAACTTAAATGGTGTTGGATGTTGGAACCAACCTGCTTGAGTAACTTCTGTTAAGCTTACCATTCCCATAAAACTAGCAATAATAGTTCCTGATACCAAACCTAATAAAATTGCTATTGATTGAATAAATCCAGTAGTAAATTTATAAATTACTAAAATAATTGCAAGCGTAATACATGCCAATACTATGTTTTTTGGATTTCCAAAATCTTTCGATCCTTGTCCACCTGCAATATAATTCATCGCAACTGGTACTAATGTAATACCTATAATTGTTACAACACTACCTGTAACTACTGGTGGGAATAACTTAGCCACCTTAGCAAAAAATGGTGCTATTACAACTACCACTAACCCTGAAACAAAAATTGCTCCATACATAGTTGGTAATCCTGAGCTATTTCCTATAGCTATCATCGGCGCAACTGCTGTGAAAGTACATCCAAGAACAACAGGTAACCCAATACCTGTAAATTTACCTTTATATACTTGTAAGAATGTTGCCACCCCACACATAAAAATATCAACTGACACTAAATACGTTGTTTGTTCTGCTGAAAGACCTAGACCTCCAGCAACAATTATCGGTACAATTACCGCTCCTGCGTACATCGCTAGTACGTGCTGTAAACTTAAAATAAAAGTTTTCAAGATTCTTTTCTCCTTAGTTATATATTATTTTTGACAAATATAACTATATAAATACAAAAAATCACCTATAATTACTTATAGGCGATTTAAAATTCTACTACAAATAGTTGGGAGTGACTCAAAAATCGTGATTTCGGGGAAATCGATTTTGTCGAGTCATCCCCGCACAGTTTATTAGATATCTAAAAAGCTTTTATAAAGCGAATTTAGATATCAATAAACCACTGCGTCTATGAGTTTTCTTGTAAACTTTTTTAAAATCTAGGATTTTTGGACCAACTCCAATAACATTATAATAAGAATGCCCATAGTCATCAAATTTACGGTCTGATGGTAGAAACTTGCAAGCCATATTCTTGCCTTTATATGTGCTATATTTTGTCTGTACAATATATAATAACAATTTTCAAAATGATTTTCAAGTGTTATCTATTTTTCTTTTACATTTTCATCCTTGATTAAAATTTATACTATATGTATGCTAATTATTTATTCTATTACCTTTAATTTACCTCTAAAGTCATCTAAACTTGAGTACCCTTTTTCTTTCATCACTTCTTGAAGTTCTTTAGTTAGTCTAGCAAAAACTGAAACTCCTTCCTTATGAAGAGTTGTTCCTACTTGCACTAAATCAGCACCACATAGAATATGTTCAAATACATCTTTACCATTTATAACTCCACCAGTTCCAATAATTTTTATACTAGGATTCAAGCGTTCTCTAAATGCACGAACATTAGCTAATGCTGTTGGTTTAATATATTTTCCACCAAGTCCTCCAAAACCACCTTTTGGCTTAATAACTACTTGTTCTTTATCTAAATCAATATATAAACCATTTCCTACACTATTTACACTATTAACATATGTAAGAGGATATTTATTAAGAATTTTAGCCATTTCGTCAAAATGAGCAATATCGAAATACGGAGGTAGTTTTACCCCAATAGGTTTTGTAAAGAATGTGAATACCTCAGCTAACAATTTATCTGTAAGTTCAAAATCATAAGCAATCTGAGGTTTTCCTGGTACATTTGGACATGATAGATTAAATTCAGTCACACCTTCATATTCACTTTCTTGAATTTTCTTTAATAGACCAATATTTTCATCATAACTCATACCTGTTACCGATAAAAACTGCAATTTTGCACCTGATTTTTGACGTTCAATAACATAATCTAAATAATAATCTAAACCATTATTCGGTAATCCCATTGAATTTATACTTCCTAAAGCAGTATCATAATATCTTGGTTCAGGGTTACCTTCTCTATAATCACGAGTTGCAGTCTTTGTAACAAAAGCCCCCGCTTCACTATTCGCTAGTTCATCTAGTTCCACGATCGTCATACAGTGTACCCCTGATGCATTCATTAATGGGTTAGATAATTCTACATCTAAAAAATTTGTTTTTAACATTCTTCATACCTCCTATGTATACTAATAACAGTTTATCATAAATTACTCTTAATAACCATTGTTAAAATTAGTTTTAGATGTATTTTGAATAAAAAAAGAAGAATTATAGAAAATCAATTTCATCTATAATTCTCCTTATTTAATTTTTTTATCTAAAATAAACAATTCTTAATTATACTTCTAGATACTTAATGATATCTAAATACAAATTATCCATTTTTGGTAAAATGTCTTTTATTCTATCAGAATGTTCTTCTTTTAACCATGAAGTAGGTTTTTCATATAATACTTCTGTTTTATCATCTCTCTTAATAAGTAATAATTTAAGCGGTAGGTTAAAACTTAGATATAAGTCATCTTGCATTAGTAATGTTCCTACTTTTGGATTACCAAATACTACATATTGAATATCCTCTAATTCTAAACCAACATTTTTAGCATATTCACCTTGGTTTATATTTAAAAATTGATGAATGTTATTTTTTTCTAAATATTCATCTACTCTTGATTTTACATTGACAAATTCGTCATTAATTAGATATTTTTCCATAATTTACCTCTTTTTTACTATTATTAAGTTTATTTGATTTCATAATACACTAATTATCTACTTTTGTCATCAATTTAGTTTTCAAAAAATTATAAATTTTAACAATTAAGAAGTAGTATTTCTAAATTCACCAATAACCTATCCATTAATATCATCAATAACCTCTTTTAATAGTTCATATGAATGATGCTGTGCTTTTTCGTCATAAATATATGAATTTATCATTAATTCATCGAATTCTACCCTATTTTTCAAATCTAAAATTTGATTTTTCACAGTTTCCTTATTACCAATAAATGAGATTTTTGTCATCTGATCAACGACAGCTTTCTCATGATCAACTATCTCATCATGTTCAAATGCAATTGGCCCAAAATGTGGCACTTTAGTTGTAGCTATATAATTTTTCCAAACCGCTTCTTCCGATTGTACTGGAGGAACCATACCTTGAGGATTACTTGTAATGATATTTAAAAATGATTGAATCTGAGTTGTTGATAATCTTTTTGCTTCTTCATCGGTATCTGCAACAACTGCATTAGCACCTAAAATTACATACGGCTCACTTAAAACTTCTGATGGTTTAAAGTAATGTCTATAAATTGCTACTGCATTTTCCATCATAGCTGGAGCAAAATGCGATGCAAATGAATAAGGTAATCCTAGCTCAGCAGCTACATATGCACTATCAGTACTTGAACCTAATATGTATAGTGGAACATCAAGCCCGGCAGCTGGATATGCATGAACAGGTCTTGTATCTTTAAAATACCCAGATAGCTCCACGACTTCTTTTTTAAAATCCATCTCTCTATTTGTGTTTCTTCTAATAGCTCGCGCAGTGTTATAATCAGTACCTGGAGCACGACCTAAACCTAAATCAACTCTACCTGGATAAAGAGTCTCCAAAGTTCCATATTGTTCAGCAACTATATAAGGACTATGATTAGGCAACATTACTCCACCTGATCCTACTCTAATATTTTTTGTATTATCTAATGTACGTTGTATTAGTAATTGTGTCGCACTACTTGCTACACTTTTAGTATTATGATGTTCTGCAATCCAATATCTTTCATATCCTAATTCATCAGCCTTTTTAGCTAATTTAACCATTGCTTCAATAGCATCTTTAAAATTCTGCCCCTGTCTTAATGGAGCTAAATTTAAAATTGAAATTTTCATAATTATCACCTCTATTTATTTACCATTTTTAACAACTCATCTACAGCTACAATTCCTAGTTGATTTGCTGCAAGAGGACTGTCTCCAGTTATTAAGTTTCTATCTATATGAACCTGACCGCTTATTGCTTCATTTACTATTTTCGCACCCAAACTTTCTAGCTTTTCAGCTAATAACCATTTTAATTTTCCTGGCATATAGCCAATTTCTTGGTTTGCTCCCTCATCTATACTATCTGGGAAAACAGTCATTTCATAATTTTTAAATAAGAACTCTGATTCATCAATATTTCCTGAAATTAATGCAGCTGGACCATGACAAAGTGTTATGATTTTTTTATTCTCTTTAATTGCCCATTTAAGAACCTCTTTTACTTCTCTACTTTCAGGCAAGTTAATCATTGCACCATGACCACCTGGTATAAAAACTCCTGAATAAGGTGAATTTTCTGAAGTAATCTTCTCCAAAATTCTGTCTAATTTAATAGGATTCTCAAATTTTTCTATATATTTATTATAAAGCTTCATAACATTCTCATCTTTTTCTGGCATTGCCCACATCTCTAATTTTACAGAATTTCCCGATAAAGTAACAATATCTATCTCAAATCCAGCACCATCTATATGTAACATTGGTAATAATGTTTCTGCAGGATGATTACCTGTCGAAAAATACTTTCCATTAGACATTTGTAAATATCTTTCATCTGTCGCTATCATTAAAATTTTATTCTTTTCACCACTATATGTGTTTTCAAATTTAAAACCATCAAAATTTGTTACAGGGCTTGTATATATACTCAAAGAATAGTCTGATGGAAAATATGCATTATGTTCTGCTCTATCTTTTACTGGTTGATTTGTTAATTTTGTCATTTTAATTCTCCTAACTTTTATTTGAAAATATTTGCTTGCACAAACAAGTACATTAGTAAAATATAAAAATCAAAATAATAAATTCTGATTTTATATTTTATCACTATTTCTATTTAATACATCTGTAACTATACCCGTAGTATTTTCTAGGTACTTTTTTCCTTTAGGTGTTAATTTTATACATACACCTCTCTTATCCTCAGCAGAAGAAAATCTTTCTATTACACCACACGTATTCTCAAATTTAGCTAACATTCTTGATGTTGCACTTAAACTTAATGAAATCTTAGTACTTAAATCTGTCATTCTTAATATATTTCCTTCGGTTTCATTCAAGTAATGTAGGCTATAGTATTCATTTAAAGTTATTGGATGCTCTCCTTTTGATAAGGCATCTTCTAATTCAGTACTTATTTGTTTCATATTACTATGAAATGCTATCCATTTATTTACTACTTCTTCATTATTCATTTGTCACCTCTTAATTTACTTGCGCTTGCAAGTAAATTAATATTACTACTTTTATTATTAATTGTCAATAAAACAATCTTTTCTTAATTACTACCAGATAAAAATATCCTTTTGAGCTAAATTCTCAATACACTCATCATAGTATGCTGCATCGTGTTCTTTATAAATCGGCTTATTTATTTTATACTCTTTTAGATCGTTGTGTGGAGCACAAATTTTTCCTCTATAATTTTTATCTAGCCATTCTTTACTAACATTATATCCTCTATTCTTCATTTCCTGCATGATTAATTCATGATACTTAAAAAGGAAAAATGGCTTATGTTCAAATACATAATCTACCGTTGCATGTCTCTTACCCCAACCATTTCCTCTTAATGCGCAGCATTCTCTATGTTGACCTAAAAGTTGTTGCCTTGGTAGTTTTGATATTAGTTCTTCATGCCAAAGTCTCATCTTGTCCTCCATTGATAAAAGTAGATTCTTCCAAATATCTATTTGGATATTTCTTTAGAAGATATTTTACTTCATTTATCAAATCTTCTTTTTTATATTTATTATTATGATATTCTTCAATCATTTCAAAAAAAAGATCTTTTTCTTCTTTTGTTGCATATTTTTTAAAATATCCCCAGACATGATGAAGCGCATTCGTTACTTGTCCTTTATCTTCTGGTAAACTTATTGCTTGATTTATAAGTTCACTCACTTTACTCAGTGATACTTCTTCTTGCTTTAAATACGTTCTAATTTCTAAGTATATTTTACTTGAGTGACTTAGAACTAAGTATTTATTATTTGCCCATAACTTTTGGCATTGAACTTTTTCTTCTTTATTATTCATTTTATCCTTTCGAAACTTATTATTTATAGTATTC